>JAYVYA010000517.1:0-1743 GCA_043784745.1 Hyphomicrobiales bacterium | reverse complement strand
GCAGCCATGGCAACCCTCCCCGGTTGCCATCTTGAATCAGACTTCAGATGATTCGGGAATCCCGCGCGGAGTCAGGGTTAGCGAGTGTTGGTATAAGGCGCCCTCGGCTCGATCAGCGCCAGTTCTGCAGCCAGCCGCTCGCCCTGCGCATGCAGGTCGTATTTTGCCTGCATGTTCATGAACCATTGCGGGTCAACGCTGAAGAAGCGGCCAAGGCGCAAAGCGATGCTGGCAGAAATGCCTTGATTTCCCCGGCAGATTTCGTTGATGCGGCTGCGCGGCACATGGATGCACTTGGCCAGGGCATAGACCGACATTCCCGTCGGCTCCAGAAATTCGCCCTTCAGGATTTCGCCGGGATGCGGCATGGGGATATCGCGGGTCATAAAAGCCTCCTCAATGGTAGTCGACAAACTCGGCCTCAAAAACCGCGCCGTCGTGCCAGATAAAACAGATGCGCCATTGGTCGTTGATGCTGATTGACCATTGTCCATCCCGATCACCAGACAAAAGGTGCAGGCGGTTGCCCGGTGGCACGCGCAGATCCTTCAGAACCGTAACCGTATCAAGGAGAAACAGCTTGCTGACAGCCCGCTTTGCGACATCAGAAGGAATCCCTTTGGGAATCCTGCCATTCGCGAGCATCTCCGTCCGGCCATCCCTGAATGACTTAATCATGACCGAAGCGTATAATATTTAGGGACGATAAACAAGCTCGCGTATAATATATTGCTACGATTTTCATCCCTTCAACTCCCCATTTGACGCCCCGCCCAAAATTCCCTAACATTGTTGTAATGTCCCGTCGCCGCCCCAAAAGGGCGGCTATTTGATTTTGGGGCTTTGCGTTCCGGCAGTTCCGCCGGGCCAAAAAGAGGAGGTTGCCGTGTCCACGTCCAGTGCCTCGCACCTGTTGCCAACTTATGCCCGCGCCAAACTCGCTTTCGAGCGGGGCGACGGGGCCTGGCTGACGGCGACCAATGGCGAGCGATTTTTGGACTTTGGCGGCGGCATTGCGGTTTCCTCGCTTGGCCACGGCCACCCACATCTCGTCAAGGCCCTGACCGACCAGGCGCAAAAGCTCTGGCACACCTCCAATCTCTACGAGATGCCCGATGGCGAGCGGCTGGCCGCGCGCCTGTGCGAGGCTACCTTTGCCGACACCGCCTTCTTCACCAATTCGGGGGCCGAGGCGCTGGAATGCGCCATCAAAATGGCGCGCAAATTCCAGTCGGTTTCCGGACATCCGGAAAAATTCCGCATTATCACGTTTGAAGGCGCGTTTCATGGCCGCACGCTGGCGACCATTGCGGCCGGCGGCCAGCCAAAATATCTCGACGGCTTCGGCCCCAGGGTGGACGGTTTCGATCAGGTGCCGTTTGGTGACCATGCGGCACTGAAGGCGGCGATCACGCCCGCAACCGGCGCGATCCTGATCGAGCCGATTCAGGGCGAGGGCGGCGTGCGTGCCGTTCCGCCGCAATGCCTGCGCGGCCTGCGCCAGCTGTGTGACCAGAACGGCCTGCTGCTGATCTATGATGAAGTGCAGACGGGCGTTGGCCGCACCGGACGGCTCTTCGCCCATCAGGGCATGGGGGCGGACCCCGATATCATGGCCATTGCCAAGGGCATTGGCGGCGGCTTTCCGATGGGCGCGTGCCTCGCCACCCACCACGCGGCGAAGGGCATGATTGCGGGCACGCACGGCACCACTTTTGGCGGCAATCCGCTGGCTATGGCCTG
>JAYVYA010000516.1:0-2463 GCA_043784745.1 Hyphomicrobiales bacterium | reverse complement strand
GTCGGGCGAATAGGGGCCGGTGGCTTCTGGCTCCGGCCCGATGCAGGCGCGCCAGATGCCGCGCACCAGGCCAAGGCAATCGGCCCCGACCCCGATCAGCGAAGCCTGATGCTGGTAGGGCGTGCCTATCCAGGTCCGCGCTTCCGCCACAATGTTTTCACGCGTTTGTGTATTCATCATCGTTGCAGGCTCCCGCCATCAAGTGCTGGATCGCCCTGCGCTGGATAAGCGAGGACGTGGTCATTGCCGGGCATGTGCGGAAAGCCGCGAAAATTCAGCTGGTTGGCAAATTTGGTCTGGCAGGTGGCGAAATATTTGTCGCAACCGGCGGAAATCGTAAAAGCATCGCCAATGGCTATGGGCTGCGCCATTGGCTGCCACAGCGCCAGCTGGCCGGCCGAATGCTGCTTGACGGCAACCTGCGCACCGCTGTTGGCTCCCGAATTGAAGGCCAGCCTGCCACCGGTGAACCAGCCATCGGCAAAGGCCCCTAGCGCCGCCCCAAGAATGGCCCGTCCATCGGTTGTGCCAACCACGGCCTGTGCGGTAAAAGCAGCCCCCGCGAGCGAGACGCCGCACCGTGCATCGCCCAGATCAGCAAAGCACCCGGCTTGGTACAGTCGCCCGCGCTCCTGGTCGAATTCATGCGCCAGCGTGCGGACCTCGGCGGTAAAGGCGAATTCCGAGCGCCTCACTTGGCCAATCGTGCCCATGTCCAGCAGCAGGCGCTGGCTGGTGTCGGCCCAGTTGACCAACCAGATTTCCACTGTCGCGCTGTCATAGCGGCCATTGCCAAGGTCCGTCTCGGTGAGGATGCCCGCGACGAAAGCCCCGGCAATTTCCGAGCCGCCGACGGCAAAGCCCAGCGCGGCCTCGGCCTGCGTGCCGTCCAGCCCGGTGCGGGCCAGATAGGGGGTGCCCGCCACATTCAGGTCGGCATCATGGTCGGTGAAGCCGAGCACGGTGCCATCGCGCAGCACGACGCGCCAGCAATGGCACAGCGAAGTCGCCCCGCTGGCCAGATGCGCCAGCAGGCGGGGGTCAATTGCGCGCATGGCGGCTCCTCAGGGGGTGATTTCAATCAGCGGAATTTTGGGAATGTCCCCTGCGGCAAAGGCCGACAGGTCGATTTCAAGATAATCAGTGTCAAACCGCACCGGCACATCGAAGAGATAGCCAGCGGTCACCTGCAACCCCGCAGCCGGAATCTTGCCAGCCACGAAAGTCACCAAACCCGTCGTCGCATCAGCGGCAAAGTCGCCGGCACCCGCCTCCACGCCATTGACTGCAACCCGCACTGAACCAGCCACCGGCTTGGAAATGGGGCGCACCCAAGGTGCAAAGCTGGCCCCATAGGTTTTCACCAGCGCGAAGGCGGGGCTGCTACCGTCACCCGTGCCAATCAACTGGTCTCCCGGCGCGGGTGCCGCATTGGGCGCGCCGGATTTAAAATCCAGCCGGTCACGCCAGCGAAAGCCATATAGCCGCCCGCGCCGCTCCTCAAAAAACGCCACGACGGCAGAAATCGCCGCCAGCGACTTGACGCCATAGCCTGCATCATAGCGCCGCCGTGAATTGGCCCAGCGGGCATTGCGCTCCTCGCGGTTGGTGCCGGTAGCGACAATATCGGTGCGCCGCTCCGGTCCGCCGCTGGAATGCAGGCTGATATCTGTGGGAAAGCGGATTTCGTGGAAGGCGGGCATGGGGGTCTCCTGTCACAGGCTGCGCTGGCCGCGCGCCACGGCCCGCGCCAGCGCGCCGGTGACCTGCGCTTCCGAGCGGCGAAAGCTTTCGGCATCGGGTGTGGCGATGTTGACATGGATGCTGACCGGACGGGCATTGCCGCCCCCCGCTGCGATGCCCAGCCGCCCGTCCGGCCCGCGCGACAGCGGTACAATCGCCTCCGCCCCCTTTTCGCCCATCAAGCCGGTGCCGCCTCCGCCGGAGCCAAAAAAGGTCGGCTGCGAGACAATGCCGCCTTCGGCAAACGGGGTGACGGTGTTGGATGCGCCGGAAAAAGCACTGGTGAGCAGGCTGGTGAGGCCCTGTGTGATGGGCTGGGTGCCCGCGCTGAGCAGCATTTTGGCGAGACTCAGGCTGATGGTTTTAAGCGTGTCATCAAAGGATTTGCCGCTGACGACAGCACCGGCAAAGGCCTTGCTCAAGGAAGCTGCCACCTTGTCCCCCGACAGGCTGATGCCGTCGAGCGTGGTTTTGACCTGGTGGAGGTCTTGCGCGGCAAAGGCCGGGGTGGTGCCAAACAGGGTGGTGGAGGCGGAGGTGGTCATGGGCGCAGCCTTGCGTATAAGAATGTTTCAATCGGGAAACGCCTGCATCAGTGCCGCCAGCTGCACCCTCCCCGGTGCGCTGGCGCGCGGGCCATTTACCCCCTCCGCCGCGCTATGCAGCTCGCGCGGGGTCATGGCCCAAAACGCATCAGTAGATTGCCGCAGAACGCCGAAC
>JAYVYA010000515.1:0-2450 GCA_043784745.1 Hyphomicrobiales bacterium | reverse complement strand
GACCGGTGCAACGCCTGAATGGCAAAAAAGAGGAGCAGACATTACGTTCTTCATCCTGAAGAACCGGATGAACTCGTGATTCTCACAAAAGCTGTTACGGATTGCGTGGATGGGTGTAGACGCATTTTTTTTGATATCGATAGTACAAGTTTGCTAGTCGAATGGTCAGACGGCATAATTGTGCCATTTGACAATCTCAGCGACGGACAGCGTATCTATATCGCTATGGTCGCCGACATCGCCCGCCGCGCCTGCCTGCTCAATCCGCATCTGGGCGAAAACGTCCTGAAGGAGACCCCCGGCATCGTCCTGATCGACGAACTCGACCTCCACCTCCACCCCAAATGGCAGCGCAGCATCGTCAAAAACCTCAAAGAAACCTTCCCCAAAATCCAGTTCATCGCCACCACCCATTCGCCGCAGATCATTGGCGAGTGCAAAACGGATGAGATCATTATTGTTACCGAAACCGGCGGCAAGCGTCCGTCCCAGTCATTTGGCATGGACAGCAACTGGATTCTGGAATGCTTGATGGAAACGCCCGCTCGGGACCAAGACATTCAGGCAAAAATCGACGAAATGTTCAAGGCAATTGACGAAAACGAGTTTGGCAATGCGCGAGCGCTTGCCGCCGCGTTGCGTGAAAAAATTGGACCAGCGCCGGAAGTGGTCAAGGCTGACGTCCTGATCCATCGGTATGATGGCCCTCACCTTGCCGCCGGTAAGGCGGCGGAATGAGATATATAAAGAAACAGAGGCCACCCAACAGCCTGCAACGCTGGATTGCCGCCAACCAGGGCGTTCAATCTGGAAAATTGGCTTACGGCAATATCCCCAGCAATGTTTTGGCTGATATCCGGCTCGCTCTGCTAACCGAGCAGGGCTGGCTGTGCGCTTACACCATGATTGCCTTTCGCAACGCCGAAGCCTCTCACATTGAGCATGTGTTGGCGCAAGCGCATTTTCCCGACCAGCAAGTCAAATATGCCAATTTGCTTGCTTGCCATCCTGGCAGGGAAGGCCAGGCAAGTTGTGAATTTGGCGCGCTGGCCAAAGGGGGAAAAATAATTACGCCTATGAATTTCTTGTCCCCGCTCAGTCCTTCTTGCGAGAACCGGTTTGTATATCAAACCAATGGGGCGATCAGCACGGCGCGGTCTGACGATCAAGTTGCAAAGGCGACAATCGATGCTCTGAGGCTAGACCATCCGATTTTGCAAAAAATGCGGAAGGAAGCAGTTGAGGCGGCAGGTTTCACCCTGCGTGCGGCCAAGCCGGCAACAGTGAAAGAAACGCGCGCCTTTTTGAAAACTTGCAAGCCAAGCGGGAATTTGGGACGGTTGCCTGAATTTAGCGTCGCGCTGAGCCAGCTTGGCGTGCTTTATCTGAGAAGCGAAGAGGAAAGGGCAGAGCGCCTCCGCGCCCAGCGCCCGCCCGCATGAGCCGCCCCCATGCGCACTGACCTCTTCGACTTCCACCTCCCCCCGGAAAAAATCGCGCTCCGCCCCGCCGAGCCGCGCGACAGCGCCCGGATGCTTGTTATCCCCGGCCTGAGCGACAGCCTCATCCAAAAACTCGCTCAGCACCTTGCCCCCGGCGATGCCCTTGTCGTCAACGATACCCGCGTCATTCCCGCCCGCCTCATCGGCACGCGCCAGCGCGGCGCGGCCGTCGCCCGCATCGAGGCGACGCTGCATCGGCGCGTTGGCCCCTCAAAGTGGCGAGCCTTTGTGCGGCCGGCCAAAAAGCTCAACATCGGCGAGCGCGTGCGGTTTGGCTCAGCGGGCGAAGGCGCAGCCTGCCTTGCCGCCACGCTCGACGCAACCGTGCTGGAAAAATCCGATACCGGCGAAATCCTGCTGGGCTTCGACTTTTCCGGCCCGGTGCTCGACGAGGCCATCGAGCGCACCGGCATCATGCCGCTGCCGCCCTATATCGCCGCCCGCCGCGCCGGAGACGCCCATGATTCCGCCGATTACCAGACGCTGTTTGCGCAAAACCCCGGCGCGGTCGCCGCCCCCACCGCCGGGCTGCATTTCACGCCCGCATTGGTACAAGCCATCGAGGAGCGCGGAATCACCATCCACAAGGTGACGCTGCATGTGGGTGCCGGCACGTTCTTGCCGGTCAAGGTCGATGATACCGACGACCACCGCATGCATTCCGAAACCGGCGAGGTCAGCGCCGCGACCGCGCAGTCCCTGCGCGAGGTGCGCGCCAGGGGCGGGCGGGTGATCGCCGTGGGCACGACGGCGCTGCGCGTGCTGGAATCAGCCGCAGCTTCGGGCACGCTGCAAGCCTTTTCCGGCGATACCTCGATTTTCATCACGCCAGGCTACCAGTTCCGCGTCGTCGACCGGCTGCTGACCAATTTCCACCTGCCGCGATCCACCCTGTTCATGCTGGTCTGCGCCTTTTGCGGGGTGGAGACGATGCAGGCTGCCTATGCC
>JAYVYA010000514.1:0-1879 GCA_043784745.1 Hyphomicrobiales bacterium | reverse complement strand
CAGCTTCAAGTTCTTCCTCTACACGCTGGTCGGCTCGCTGCTGATGCTGCTGGCTATCATGGCCATGTATGGCCAGACTGGCACCACCGACATTACCGTGCTGCTGAAAGCCCACTTCCCCGAGGGGATGCAGAAATGGCTGTGGCTGGCGTTCTTTGCCTCGTTTGCGGTGAAAATGCCGATGTGGCCGGTGCACACCTGGCTGCCCGATGCGCATGTCGAGGCACCCACGGCGGGCTCCGTGATTCTGGCGGCAATCCTGCTGAAAATGGGCGGTTACGGCTTCATCCGCTTCTCGCTGCCGATGTTCCCGGATGCCTCGCATTATTTCGCGCCGCTCGTGTTCACCCTCTCGATCATCGCCATCATCTACACCTCGCTGGTCGCGCTGGTGCAGGAGGATATGAAGAAGCTGATTGCCTATTCCTCGGTAGCGCATATGGGCTTTGTCACCATGGGCCTGTTTGCGATGAACCAGCAGGGCATTCAGGGCGCGGTGTTCCAGATGCTGTCGCACGGCCTTGTCTCCGGCGCGCTGTTCCTCTGCGTCGGTGTGGTTTATGACCGGATGCACACCCGCGACATCGCGGCTTATGGCGGTCTCGTCAACCGCATGCCGCTCTATGCGGTGGCGATGATGGTATTCACCATGGCTAATGTCGGCCTACCCGGCACTTCCGGTTTCGTTGGGGAATTTCTGACGCTGATGGGGGCCTTCAGCGCCAATTCCTGGGTGGCGCTGTTTGCCACTGCCGGCGTCATCCTCTCGGCGGCCTATGCGCTCTATCTCTACCGCCGCATCCTCTTTGGCGTGCTGGAAAAACCTTCGTTGGCCGGCATTTCCGACCTGACGCCGCGCGAACTGGTGTTGCTGGTGCCGCTGCTGTTGCTGGTGATCTATTACGGGGTTCACCCCGGACCGGTGCTGGATGCCAGTGCAGCCGCTGTGGCCAATCTGGTGAAGGATATTGACGCGGCAATGAGCGCCACCAAACTCGCCGCCACTTCTCTGACGGGCCTGTGATCTCAATGAGCTTTTCCTTCACCCTCGCCCATGCCCTTCCGGAGGCCTTTCTGGCTCTCAGCGCGCTGGTCCTTGTTCTCACCGGGGCACTTCGCGGTGACAAATCGGGCAAACTGGTGCTTGAACTGGCGGTCGGCGCGCTCGGCATTGCCCTGCTGCTCACCTGGTATGAAATCCACTCCAGCGCATTGATCTTTGACGGAGCGTTTATCGACGATGCCTTCGGTCGCTTCATGAAGGCTCTGGCGCTGCTTGGTGCCATCGTCTGCCTGATCATGTCCGCCGAGTTTCTGGAGCGCGAGAAGATTGCGCTGTTTGAATTCCCGGTGCTGGTGCTGCTCTCCACGCTGGGCATTCTCATGCTGATCTCGGCCAATGGCCTGATTGCGCTGTATCTGGGGCTGGAGCTGATGTCACTGGCGCTCTATGTGCTGGCCGCTTTCCACCGGGACAATATCAAGGCTTCGGAAGCCGGGCTGAAATATTTCGTCCTCGGTGCCCTGTCCTCCGGCATGCTGCTCTACGGGGCCTCGCTGATCTACGGCTTTGCTGGCACTGTGTCTTTTCCGGGCATTGCCGCCGCGCTCAGGGAGGGGCATGGCATCGGTATCATTTTCGGCCTTGTCTTCCTGATGGCCGGCCTTGCCTTCAAAATGTCGGTCGTGCCTTTCCACATGTGGACGCCCGATGTCTATGAGGGCGCGCCGACCCCGGTCACCGCCTTTTTCGCCACCGCGCCCAAGGTCGCCGCCGTCGCCGTCACCCTGCGCGTCGTCACCATTGCTTTTCCCGGCATTGCTTCGCAATGGCAGCAGATCGTCGTCTTCATGTCGATTGCCTCCATGGCACTCGGTG
>JAYVYA010000513.1:0-4922 GCA_043784745.1 Hyphomicrobiales bacterium | reverse complement strand
AAATCCTGAGCTGGCTGTTTTTCGACAACCACAAATTCACCAGCTATCTCGCCACCCTGCGGTTTCTGGTGGCCCTGGCCAAAACCGGGGAAACTCCGGTGACGGAGTTTTTGCGCGGGCGGGGCGTGGCGGCGCTGGGCATTGTGGAAAATCATCTCAAGGGGCGCAGCTTCATGGTTGGCAGCCAGGCCAGCATCGCCGATATCTCCATGTGCGGCTACCTCTTCCACCCCGAGGAATATGGCATTGACTGGGTGGCCTACCCTCGGATTGCGGCGTGGAAAGCCCGCGTCGCGCAATTGCCGGGCTGGAAGCCGCCCTATGAGCTTTTGACCCGCGCGCCGGCCAAGCGTGGATAGCCAACGTGCCCGGCCCCGTTCTCAAAGCCTATCTCGACAAAGTCAGCGGCCTGCATTTGCAGCGCGATCCGGCGCAGGTGGCGGCCTGCGTCAAGCTGGATGCGCTGTGCGAGGCTTTGGTCGCCCGCCAGCAGGCCAGCAAGAGCGGCGTGCTCGGCTGGCTGTTTTCCGCCCGCAACAGCGAAAGGCTGGCGCGCGGGCTCTACATCCACGGCCCGGTCGGGCGCGGCAAAACCATGCTGATGGATATTTTTTTTGCGCAGGTGCCGGGGGCGAAAAAACGCCGGGTGCATTTTCACGCCTTCATGGCCGATGTCCATGCTCGCATTCATGCGTGGCGGATGGCGAAGAAGCGCGGCGAGACCGGCGGAATGTTCCGGGGGGATGATCCCGTGGTGCCGGTGGCCGAAGCGTTGGCAGATGAGGCCAGCCTGCTGTGCTTTGACGAATTCAGCGTCACCGACATTGCCGATGCCATGCTGCTGGGCCGGCTGTTTCAGGCGTTGCTTGCCCGCCATGTGGTGATTGTGGCGACCTCAAATGTCGCGCCGCCCGATCTCTACCGCGAGGGCCTCAACCGGGCGCTGTTCCTGCCTTTCATCGCCCTGATTGGCGAGAAGATGGACGTGCTGCGGCTCGATGCAGCGCGCGATTTCCGGCTGGAGCGGTTGGCCAACCAGCCGGTCTGGCTGGTGCCCGCCGATGCCTTGGCGCGCGAAAAACTGGACCGTGCCTTTGCCGGGCTGGCGGGGGGCGAAATGCCCCAGCCGATGGTTTTGCCGCTGCTGGGGCGGGAAATAGAGGTGCCGCTGGCGGCGGGCAATGTCGCCCGCTTCAGCTTTGCCGGTTTGTGCGAGCAGCCGCTGGGTTCTGGCGATTTTCTGGCTCTGGCGCGGCGGTTTCACACCATTATTATCGACGATATTCCGGTGATAGCGCCGGACGCCCGCAATGCCGCCAAGCGCTTCATCAACCTCATCGACACTTTGTATGATGCGCATGTAAAATTGCTGGCTTCTGCCGCGGCGGAACCGGCGCTGCTTTATCAGGCCGGGCAGGGCCGCGAGGCGTTCGAATTTGCCCGCACCGTGTCGCGGCTGATTGAAATGCGCTCGGAAAAATATCTGGCGCTCCCGCATGGCAGCAGTGATTCCATGGGTTCGGGCAATACCAGTGGGCTGGTGGACACATGAGCAGCAAGCCCGCTGCCGCCGCGCCGGTGGACCAGCGCATTCTGGATGCCGCCGCCGGGCAAATCCGGCGCGACGGGGCCCAGCGGGTGTCGATTGTGCGGATTGCCGGGGAGCTGGGCATGTCGCACGCCAATGTTTACCGCTATTTCCCCTCCAAGGAAGCGCTGGTGGATGCGGTGACCGGGCAATGGCTGAAGCCGGTCGAGGCCAGCCTGCGCATTGTCGCCGACGGGCCGGACCCGGCCTATGACAAGCTGGAGAGGATGCTTTTTGGCCTCAACCGTGCCTACCGCGCCAAGCTGGAAGCGGACGACAAGATTTTCGCGCTCTTCGCGGCCTCGGTGGACAGCGGGCGCGGCTTTGCCAGAAAGCACCGGTTGAAGGTGCAGTCGGAAATCCAGCGCGTGGTGGAAGACGGGCTGTCGAGCGGCGTCTTCCAGCAACCCGACCAGCGCCGGGCGCTGGCTTTGGTCTATGATGTGATGCACCGCTTCATCCATCCCGTTTGCGTCAGGATGGATGCCGGGACCGGGCGCGCCGGGCTGGACGCGCGGATGGAGCGGGTGGCCCGGCTGGCGCTGCGGGCGCTGCAGGGCGGGCGGTGACACCGGCTATTCCTTCATCCGGAAATTCTTGATCCGCTCCAACGACACCGCCAAAATAATGAACGCCCCCACAAACGCGCCTTGCCAGAAGGCGTTGATGCCCGGCAACCCTAGCGAGTTGCGGATGATTTCAATCAGGGCCGAGCCTACCGACAAATCAATGCCGCCGGGTTGCAAGGCTTGGAGGAGGCGCAGGTTGCGCCTTTTTTTTTGTTGCCAGGCCGGGGGTTTTTCATCCAGATCATCGGGCCATAATCAGTCAAGGATTCTTGCTGGATGGAGAGACGAATGCGCACCCAGGTAGCGATCATCGGCGCGGGCCCCGCAGGACTGTTGCTGGGGCAATCGCTGCACAAGGCGGGGGTGGAGGCGGTCATCCTGGAGCAACGCAGCCCGGAATATGTGCTGGGGCGGATTCGCGCGGGCGTGCTGGAGCCGGGCACTGTGGCGCAGCTCGATGCCGTGGGCGCGGGCGCGCGGATGCACCGCGAGGGGCTGGTGCATGCGGGCACGCTGCTGTCGGTGGACGGCCAGCACCACCGCATTGATTTCAGGCAGCGCGCCGACAAGACCATGATGGTCTACGGCCAGACCGAAGTGACGTGCGACTTGATGGCGGCGCGTGCGGCTTGCGGGGCCACAACCATCTATGAGGCCGATCATGTCAGCCTGCACGATTTTGGCGGCATGCAGCCCCGCGTGCACTATCAGAAGGACGGCGTTGGCCATGAAATTGCCTGCGATTTCATCGCCGGGTGCGACGGTTTTCACGGTGTCTCGCGCAAATCAGTGCCCGGGGCGGCGATTCAGACCTATGAGCGGATCTATCCCTTCGGCTGGCTCGGATTACTCAGCGATACGCCGCCGGTTTCGGATGAGCTGATTTATGTCGATCATCCCCGCGGCTTTGCCCTGTGCTCGATGCGTTCCAGAACCCGCAGCCGCTATTACCTGCAATGCACGCTGGCCGAAAAAGTGGAGGAATGGAGCGATGGACGCTTCTGGGAGGAGCTGAAGCGCCGGATTGGCCCGGAAGCCGCCGAAAAACTGGTGACTGGCCCCTCAATCGAGAAAAGCATCGCGCCCTTGCGCAGTTTTGTCGCCGAACCCCTGCGCTTCGGGCGGCTGTTTCTGGCAGGCGATGCCGCCCATATCGTGCCGCCGACCGGGGCCAAAGGCCTGAACCTGGCGGCCAGCGACGTGCATTATCTCTCGCAGGGGCTGGTGGAATATTACCAGGAGAAATCCTGGGCAGGCATCGACGCCTATTCCGCCCGCGCTTTGCTGCGCGTATGGAAATCTGCGCGGTTTTCGTGGTGGATGACCTCATTGCTGCACCGTTTTCCTGGCCAGAGCGGGTTTGACCTGAAAATCCAGCGGGCGGAGCTGGATTATCTCCTCAGCTCCGATGCGGCGATGAACGGGCTGGCAGAAAATTATGTTGGCCTGGATTATTGAGGGGGTATCCGGACCGCGCACTTCCAGTGCGACCTTTTCGCTGCTGCCATCGATGCAAGGCGGGCGAGGTGGCCTGCACGCAAGAGCGCACTGGAAGTGCGCGGTCCGGGGCAGTTCGCCTGCGGCCGAGCGGACGACAAAGCGGTCTTAAACTTTCACTTCCCCTCCAGCGCCTCAATCCTCTTCTTCAGCAACTCGTTCTCCTCGCGCGCCATCACCGCCATATCGCGCACGGCTTCAAATTCTTCGCGCGTTACCACGTCCATCCCCGCAAGCAGGCGCTCGATCTGGGTTTTGATCATGGTCTCGGCTTCGCGGCGCACACCTTGCGCGACACCGGCGGCGTCGGTCATCAGGCGGGCGACATCGTCGAAAATGCGGGCGCGGGTTTCGGGCATCGGGGTCTCCTGAACACGGGCAGTCAAGGCGAAACACATGGCCCGCCGCGCGGCAAAGGGCAAGAGCTGCGCTGTCGCACGCCGCCCTGCTTGACGATGACAGCGCCGCAGGCCATCAAGCGCGATAGCTCCAAGGATTCGCGCGTGCCCTTTGCCATGATCCCCTATCCTGTATTTGACCCAGTGTTGGTCAATATCGGGCCACTGCCTGTCCGCTGGTATGCGCTGGCCTATATTGCCGGGCTGGTGCTGGGCTGGTGGGCGGCGCGGATTCTGGTGCAGCGTGAGGCGCTATGGGGCGCAGTAAAACGCCCGCCGGTGGACAGCCTCGATGATCTGCTGGTCTATGCCGCACTCGGCGTCGTGCTAGGCGGGCGGCTGGGCTATGTGCTGTTTTACAATCCCGGTCATTACCTTGCTGATCCGCTGGAAGCCTTGATGGTTTGGAAGGGTGGCATGGCGTTTCACGGCGGGCTGGCCGGGGCGGCGCTGGGTATCTGGCTGTTTGCCCGCCGCCAGCGCGTGCCGATGCTGGCCGTGGCGGATTTGTGCGCGGCGGTGGTGCCGGTTGGCATTTTTCTTGGCCGCATCGCCAATTTCATCAAGCCGGAGCTTTGGGGGCGGGCCACCGATGTGCCGTGGGCGATGGTGTTTCCCGATGCCGGGCCGGACCCGCGCCATCCCAGCCAGCTGTATGAGGCGGGGCTGGAGGGGTTGCTGTTGTTCGTGCTGCTGCAAATAGCCGTGCGGGCGGGCGCGCTGAAACGCCCCGGCCTTGTCACCGGCTTGTTTGGCACCGGCTACGGCCTCGCCCGCATCATTTGCGAATTTTTCCGCGAGCCGGACCCGCAACTGGGGTTTCTGTTTGGCGGCGCAACCATGGGCATGCTGCTGTCGGTGCCGCTGATC
>JAYVYA010000512.1:0-3505 GCA_043784745.1 Hyphomicrobiales bacterium | reverse complement strand
GGGCATCGACACCATCACACTCGCCGATATCCGCGCCGCTGATGAACTTGGCTTCCGCATCAAACTGCTGGGCGTGGCCGAGCGCACGCCGCATGGCATCGAGCAGCGGGTGCACCCCACCATGGTGCCAAAATCCTCCCCCATCGCCCAGGTCATGGGCGTCACCAATGCGGTGACGATTGATGCCGACGCGGTGCGCCAGCTGACACTGGTGGGGCCGGGGGCCGGGGGCCTGCCCACGGCCTCCTCGGTCGTGGCCGATATTGCCGATATCGCCCGCGGCCAGCGTCCCCCGGTGTTTGGCCTGCCGGTGCCGCAACTGGCCCAAAGCGGGCGCACCCAGATGCAGGAGCATGAGGGCGGCTATTACATCCGCCTCAGCGTCCACGACCGCCCCGGTGCCTTTGCCGCCATCGCCACCCGCATGGGCCAGCACCAGATATCGCTGGAAAGCATTGTCCAGCGCCGCTCCCAGGACGCCGGTATCCTGCCCGGCGCGCCCGTGCCGGTCCTGCTCATCACCCACGCCACCACCGAAGCCCTGATCCGCCAGGCCCTGGACGGCGTGGTGGCAGACGGGTTTATCGCGGAAAAGCCGCAGGTGGTGAGGATTGAGCGGGAGTAGGGCGGGATTATTGAGGTGACCGGTGGCACGCTAAAGCCAGTAATCGACCTGCCGGGCAATGGCTCCATGCGGCTGACCGGCATTGACGGCAAGCGCCCGCATTTGCCCTGGATCGATGCCAGTGTATTCCGCAGGGCCAGCCGGGCACGTGTGGCCGGGCAGGTGGATCTGGATATTTGAGCCAGTGCGCTTCCCATGCCATACCCTCCCGCGATGAGTCGCCCCTTCCTCAACGTTGAATCCTCCGCCCTTGGCCGCCCCTGGCGGGATCGGCTCGACGATGCCGGGCGGGCCTGCGCCGGGGCCATGGTCCAGCAACTGGGTCTGAATGACCTGCTGGCCCGGGTGCTGGCCGGGCGCGGAGTGGCGGTGGCGGGGGCGCTGGATTATTTGGAGCCGTCCCTGCGGCTGCTGATGCCAGACCCGATGGTGCTGCGGGGCATGGCGCAAGCCATTGCCCGGCTGGTGCAGGCCGTGCAAACCAGCGAGACCATCGGCATTTTCGGCGATTATGATGTCGACGGGGCCACGTCCAGCGCGCTGCTGGCGCAATATCTGGAGGCGGCGGGCTGCCGCGCGCTGATCCACATTCCCGACCGGATTTTCGAGGGCTACGGCCCCAATGCCGCTGCCATTGAAACGTTGCAGGCGGCGGGGGCACACTTGCTGGTGACGGTCGATTGCGGCACCACCAGCCATGCGGTGCTGGCAGGGGCAAAGGCGGCTGGCCTCGACTGCATCGTGCTGGACCATCACCAGGCCCCGGCTGAACTGCCCGATGCCATCATCGTCAATCCCAACCGGCAGGATGACCTGTCCGGTCTTGGCCAGCTTTGCGCGGCGGGAGTAGTGTACATGGTGCTGGTGGGGCTGAGCCGGGCGCTGCGCGGGCTTGGCTTTTGGCACGCCGGGCGGCCCGCGCCTGACCTGCTGGAAGCGCTTGACCTGGTGGCGCTGGCGACGGTGGCCGATGTTGCCGCGCTGACCGGCCTCAACCGCGCCTTCGTCACCAAAGGCCTCGCCGTGATGCGCGAGCGAAAACGTCCCGGTTTGCGCGCGCTAATGGATGTGGCAGGGGCGGACGGGCCGCCGCGCCCCTATCATCTGGGCTTTCTCGTTGGCCCGCGCATCAATGCGGGTGGGCGCATTGGCGATGCGGCGCTGGGCGCGCGGCTGTTGATGGAGCCCGATGACGCAGAGGCCGCGCGGATTGCGGCTGAACTCGACCGCCTCAACCGTGAACGCCAGGTGATTGAGAAGGCTACAGTCGATATGGCCGAAGCCGAAGCCCTGGCCAGTCTGGGCCTGGCGGACAAGGGCGCTTGCGTGGTCACGGCGGGGCAGGGCTGGCACCCCGGCGTGGTCGGGCTGGTGGCCGCCCGCCTCAGGGAAAAATTTGGCCGCCCGGCCTTTGCCATCGCTTTTGCCGGCGATACTGGCACCGGCTCGGCCCGCTCGGTTCCCGGAATTGATCTGGGCCGGATCGTCCGGCTGGCGGTGGACCGGGGCCTTGTGCTCAAGGGCGGCGGCCATGCCATGGCGGCAGGCATTACTGTCACGCGCGAAAAACTGGGGGCGCTGCGGGCGTTTCTGGAGGAAAATCTGGCGGAGCCGGTGGCCCGCGCCCGCGCCGGGCAGGCTTTGTTCATTGATGCCGCGTTGAATGCCGGCGCGGCGCAGCCGGGGCTGGTGGAAGCGCTGGAAAAGGCGGGTCCCTATGGTTCGGGCAATCCCGAGCCGGTTTTTGCTTTCCCAAACCATCTTGTCAAGCAGGCCACCGAAGTCGGGACCGGCCATATCAAGATCACCGCCGCCGCCGGCGACAACTCCAGCATCGACGGCATTGCCTTTCGCGCTGCCGGCACAGCGCTGGGGGCTGCGCTGCTGGCGGCGCGCGGGGAAAAGCTGCATCTGGCCGGCGAATTGTCGCTCAACCGCTGGGGCGGGCGGGTGCGGGTACAATTGCGGGTGCTGGATTGCGCGGGGGTGGCATAGGCAGTAGGCAGTATGCAGTATGCAGTAGGCAGTCGATTCTGGCCTTGCCGACTGCCACTGCCTGCTGCCCACTTCCGCCTGCCCAAACCTTTCGGAGCCTCCCATGTCCACCACCCCCATGCACATCCCGGATCTGGCCGAAAAAGCCGTCCTCATCACCGGCGCTTCCACCGGTATCGGCGCAGCCCTTGCCCGTGCCTTTGCGGCGCAGGGTGCGCTGGTTGGCCTGCACTATCATGCCAGCAAGGACGCGGCGGAGGCGCTGGCGCACGAAATCACGGACAAGGGCGGCAAAGTATATCTGGTTTGCGGCAATGCGGCTGACCCCAAACAGGTCGAGCGTTTGGTTAACGACACGGCCCATCATTTCGGCAAGCTCGACGGCCTCATCAACAATGCCGGCGGCATGGTCGAGCGGGTGTTGACCACTGAGGCGAGCGACGAGCAATATGATGCGGTGATGGACCTGAATGCCCGCTCTGTTCTCGTCGCCACACGCGCTGCCGTGCCGTGGCTGAAGAAGCAGGGCGGCTTTGTTATCCACACCACCTCCATCGCCGCGCGCAATGGCGGCTCGGGCGGGGCAACATTATATGCCGCCAGCAAGGGCTTTGTCTCCACGCTCACCCATGGACAGGCGAAAGAGCTGATCGGCTTTGGCATTCGCGTCAATGGCGTGGCACCGGGCGTGATCCTCACACCCTTCCACGAGCGCTATTCCACCGGTGCACAGCTGGCAGCGATGAAGGCCACCATCCCGCAGGGGCGGCTGGGGACGGCGGAAGATTGCGTCGGAGCCTATCTCTTCCTCGCCTCGCAAGCCCTGAGCGGCTATATTATCGGCCAGGTGATCGAGGTGAATGGCGGGCAATTGATGCCGTAAGG
>JAYVYA010000511.1:0-6914 GCA_043784745.1 Hyphomicrobiales bacterium | reverse complement strand
TGTTAGTGGCCGCAATCGTTGTCGCGCTCATTTCCGAATCGATCGACCCGGCGGCGTTGGCGGCAATCGCGACCGAACCGGTTCCGCGCGTGGTCAGCGTGCTGCTGGTGGCAGAGGCAATCGTGCTGTCCAGCACGTAATTGGAGGCGAGAGTGACGTTGACGCCGGTGCCCGAACCGCCGGACCCCAGCGGGTTGCTGCTGGAGGAGGTGATCGAACTGTCGTTGATCGCATTGATCGCAGCTGTGCTGTTGGCGAGGATGGACAGGTCACCCGCCGACGCAAGGCTGGTGCTGGCGGCGCTCGCAATCACGGCGCTATTGATATCGTTGAGGACAAAAATCGCCCCCACCGCCGTCGTCGAGGCATTGTTGACCGCGCTGTTCTTGGCGGTGAGCGTCGAGAAGTTCGGCAGGTAGTCCAGCAGGGCGGAATTGGCCAGGGCACCCGAGAAGGGCGCAAAGAACGGCGTATCCAGCGTAATATTCAGCGCGTCAGCGAGGGTGCTGATGGTGAAATTCACGGTGCCGAGGTCAATTTCCTGGGGTTTTCCCGAGATCGCCTTTCTGGGCGTGCCAAGATAAATATAGTATTTATCAGCTGTGGCATCATAAATGACTGCGCCGGGGGTTACCGACTGCGTGCCAGACTTGGTGGTATATTGATAGCCCTGCCGGATCTGGTTGGCATAGGTCGTCAACAGATTGTTGGTCTCCGGAATAGTCGGTATGCTCTGAAGGGTGGAGGACACCACCTGCGTGTCCTGCGCTGTGATCTGGGCGGAATTGTTGCCGGCGATCTTCAAGGCCCCGCCCGCATTGGCCGAGCCGCCCTGCACCAGCGCGGTCGCTGTTTCGTTGATTTTGTTGGTCGCCAGTATCAAGCCAATCGCCGTACTGCTGGCGTTTTCCAGCGCTGCGGCGATGGAACTGGTCTGGTTGGTGGTCAGCGCATTGATCTGGGCACTCAGCGTCGCGGTGACAGCAATGCCGCCATTGGCTGCTGTCAGCGTGGAATTGTAGGATTCCGCCGTCACATGGGTCATCGGGCTGTTGCCGAAAACGTCGGTCAGAAGGTTGTTGCCAAGCAGGGCGTCAACAGCGTTGAACAGGAAATTCGACGCCTTGTAGCCGATGGAATTGAAAGCCAGCACGACGCCCGCCGCCTTGCCACCGCCCGAAGTCTGCGCCTGGTTGGTGGCGTTCAGCGTCGCATTGTTCTCGGCAAAAATCGTGATGGCCGTGTCCGCTGTGTCCCCGGCGGCGAGCGTGCTGCTGGCAACAATCGCGTGGGCCGCGTTCTGCACCAGATTGGTGGCAATAATGCCATTGACCGCCACGCCGGGCCCCGAGCCCAGCGTGCTGGCCTGCGCCACCACTGTGCTGTCATTGACGGCGGTGATTACCGCATTGTCGATGGCGCTGACCGCGACCGATCCGGCGCTAATATTGGCATTGCGCACAAACGCCTGCGTGTCGGACACGACATTGTTGATCACCAGCATGCCGCCGACCGCAGTGGCGGAACTGGCTTTGCCCGTCGATTCGTTGGAAGAGGCCTCCTCCGCCTTCGTCAGCCCGGACGGGACCGCGTTGGTCTGCGGCACCGCTTTCCAGTAGGCCTTGTCGGTATAGTCGGTATTGTTGATATCCACGTCCGGTGCCGAGCCGGTGGCAGGCGCGGGCGGCCCCATATACTGGTAGATTTGGCCAATCTTGCCGCCAATCTTGAGGAAATCCGTGGTGTTGGCTGTCAGTATTGCATTGATCGACAAATCGAACGTGCCGCCGGTGCCGACATAGCGGTAGAAATTTGTGCCGTCGCCGATGACATTGCCGGTGTGCAGCAACGCCGCCGCCGCGCCGGGCGCGCCGACCTTGAATTTTGGCGTGTCATAGCCCGCGCTCACCAGCACCCGGTCACCAAACACCAAAGGCTTGTTGTTGTTGACACTTCCCCCGGCACCGGGAGAGGTGATGAAACCTGCGGCTTTCACGCCATTCAGCTTGGCAACGGCCTCGTCCAGCTTGCCTGTGCCACCATCGCTGGTGATAATGGCGGAGGAAACCAGTTTCGCATTGGAGAAAATGCCGGCATCGTCGCTCGCCGCGACATTGAGCTTGCCCGCAATCGTCTGCTGGCCGGTGAGGCCGGAATTGTCGACATAGGCGATGGCGCTGCCCGCTACGCTGTTGCTGGCCAGCACGCCGCCAAAGCCCCTGGAGGACGCATCATGCAAGGCCGAGGTCTGCGACTGCGCCGCATTGCTGACCGTGGCATTGACCTGCTCGCTGCTCTCGGCGGTGACCGACAAATCACCGGCATCCGCCAGAACCTTTGCGTTGACGATGAAGGCGGTGGCATTGTTGGGGGTTGGCGTCTTCAGATAGTCGCCGCCGATCAGCGCATCCACCGCATTGAACAAAAGATTGCTGGAGGCATAGCCAACGGAATTGAAGGCAATCGACAGGCCAGCGGCGGTCTGCGTGCCGCCGCCACTGGTGGAGGAGGCCACCAGCGTCTCGGCATTGAGCTGCGTGGTATTGTTGGCATCCACAAGGATGCCGCCGGTGCCCGCGCTCAGCGTTGCACCCTGGATGGTCGCCAGCGCGTGGCCGTTGACAATGTTTGTGTCCACCGCCCCGCCAAGGGCGAGACCGCCACCCTTGGTGGTCGTGGAACTCCCGCCCGATCCCGTGCCTGAGCCATTGGCTCCGCCCGACGAGGTGAGGTTGCTGATCGTATGTGCATCAATCGAGCCGGCCTCGCTGGCCTTGACACTGATGCCCGTCCCGCCCGCGATAGTGGCGGCCCCGGTGCCGGCTGCAACCCCGATGGTGGCGTCCGTCGTGCTGTTGACGTCGTTGAGCACAAACACGAAGCCAATGGCTTTTGATTCCGCTGCGGATGAATTGCCGGCGGGTGCCCCCGTGCCATTCTCTGTCCACAACACCGTGTCAGTGAAGGTTGCGGCGGCAAGGTCAATTAAATCACCCGCAGCGGGCGTGTTGGCCGTACCTTTGTAGGCATGGACCTTGCCGGCGGCATAGACTTCGGTGCCCTTCTTCAGCTTCTGCGTGCCGGACTTGTCGGTATAGGTATAATCTCCCGCCAGCGTGTCGCTCAGCGCTGTCGATGTTGCCGTGGCGCTGAGGGTGAGGCTGGAGGATGCCGCCAGTGCCGCCGTGTCGCCAGCCGTGACGCTGAGGGTGCCAGCTGTCGCGTTGACGGTTGATCCGTCAAGCGCTGGCAAGGTGGTGACAGCTGTCGCCGGAAGGCCGGTGGCGGAATCAAGCAGAATTGCCGCCGCCAGCCCGGCCGGTGCCGTGCCGATCCAGGCTTTGGTGGTGCTGGCGATTTTGTTGGTGGCGAGAATGCCGCCAACATTCAGGGTGGCCGTGGCACCCGGATCGCCCGCATCCGCCTGATCGGAGACGGTGGCATCAATCTTGGCCGAACCAATGGCCGAAACGGTGACATCGGTGGCGGCCAAAACCGTGGAATTTGACGTGATGAAGGCGGTGGTCGCCAGCGGCGTCGCCGTGCCCAGCAACGTGTCGGTGCCCAGCAGCGCATCGAGCGCCAGCGAGCCTAAATTGTCATCCGACCAGCCAATGACGTTGAACGCCGCTTCCAGCGTCACCGCGCTTCCGGAAGCAGTCAGCGCCGTGGTTTCCTTCGCCGTGATGGCAGAGGTGTTGGCAGCGCTCACGGCCACTGCGCCGGTCGTCGCGGTCACGCCGGAGGCGACCACGCTGGCGCTGGCACCGCCCTGGACGTGGTTGGTAGCCACAACGCCGCCGGCGCCAAAGCCACCACTGCCCGTCGTCACCACGCTGGCGTCCGTGGCCGTAATTGTCCCCGCCTCGGTTGCGGAAACGGCAACGCTGGCCCCTTGCACCGCCGAATGAAGGATCCACGCACCAGTTGAGGCGACGATGTTATTGTAATCGAACAGGACGTAGAGGCTGGCCGAGCCGAAAGACGTGTTGTCCTTGTTCTGGCTCACTTCCTGGCCGGCCTTTGGCGACGCTCCGCCGGACGCTGGCGGATTGGCCGCCTTGGCCTCCGCTTCCGCCTTCAAATGAGCCGCTGACATCGGCTTCCAGTATTCCAGATCGGTGTAATTTTCGTCCACGGGCGTGGCATCGCCCGTCATGTGCGTCTGGAGATCAAACCGGGTCGCCGATACGCCCATGTAGCGGTAAACGATCAGCGTGCCGTCGGCCTGCTGCACCGCTATCTGGTCGCCAAATTTCAGGTCTTTCGTGCCGGAAAAATTGGTGAACTGATAGCTTTTCAGCGCAAGACTGGCGTAATCATTGGCCGGACCGGACGCTGCCGCCGTGCCCAAAGCCGAAAGCGCCGAGGATGCCGTGATCGTCGCCGCATCGCTCGCAGCAACCGACAGGGCTCCGGCTACGCTCACATTATTGCCCGCCGCCGCGATGGCGGTCTGGTCGATATAGGCCGTTACCGATGTCTGGATCTGGTTGTCGGTGAACACCGCCGCCGCGCTGTAGCTCTTGCTTCCGTCAGACGGCTCCACCGCCGCCGTCGCCGCATTGCTGACGGTGGCGTTGATCGTCTCGGTCGAAGTTGCGGAGACGCTCAGCGCCCCGCCACCAACATAGGGCGTGTTCTTGACATAGGCCGTGGTCTGCGCCGGGGCGCTGCTGCCCAGCACGGAGCCGCCCGCAATCGCATCCACTGTCAGGTCCAGCAGGTTCTGGAACGCCGCGCCAATCGTGTTGTCGGCCATGGTCACGCCAACCGCAACCGTGATGCCGCCGGAACTGGAGGCCGTTACCGCGCTGGAGGTCGTCGCTTCAATATTGGAGGCATTCAGCGCAATAACGCTGTCATCCCCCGCCGTCGTGGTGACGCTGGAATTGACGACATGTGCATCTGCCGAGCCGATAATTTCGTTGATCGCGATGGAGCCATTGACTGCCAGTGACGTGCCGCTGGAGGCACTCTTGCCGCTGGTGAACGACGAGCCGCCTTGCGCCGTCGCCGTCGCGTCAATCCTGGCGGTAATGGTCTCGGCATCATCGGCCAAAACCTTCAGCGAGGCCGCATTGACAATCGTGTTGTTCTGCACAACCGCATAAGCGCCGCTCTGGATCAGGTTCATCACCACAATGCCGCCAGCGGCAATTCCGCTGGCCGAACCGCTGAAGGATGACCCGCTCCTGGACCGCTCGGGCGTCAATTCCGCCTTGGGGACCGGGCGCCAGTAACCAAGGTCGTAATAATCGGGCGTAACGGTCGTCACCGCATCGCCGTTGGCGTCAAACAGGTCGCCATTGGCCAGCGCGACATTGGAGCTGTCCGGCCCCATGAATTTGTACACCTGGCCCTGCAGGCCGGAAACCGTTTTCCAGCGCGCGGCAACCGAGTAATCCTCCTTCTGGAGGTCAATCTTGACATCCTTGGCCAGCGCCGGACCGACATATTGATAGACTTGGCTCGCCGTTCCCGTGCCCGAAAATCGAGGCGCCACATAAACCGTTTCACCCGCCTTGATCGCCACATTCTGCGCAACATTGGGGCCAAACAGGTTCTGCGTCGTATATTTGGCCTTGAACAGCACCGTATCGCCAAACTTGACCGATGTGGTGGTGTGCAGATTATCCTTCTGGGCATTGGTCAGCACCGGATTGTGGCCGATGTAACTTTTTGGGGCATTGCCAGCTTCATCTGTCGACTTGAAGGTCGTCTTTGCATCCGCCGAGGACGCAATCGCGGCATTCACCAGTGTCGAGGTTGACGTCACCTTTGACGTGTCCTTCGCAGAAACCGTCACCAGCCCGCCGGCCAGAACATTGCTGTTGGCCGGGGTTACGCCATCCAGCAAGGCTGTAGCTGCCCGGCTCACCCGGTTTGATCCAATGATCCCGCCGACCCCAACCGCCTTGCCACTGCCATCGGCCGTCGAAGTCGCCGTCGAAATGTTGGAAACTGTCGCGGCCACCGCGCCAGCCGCAACGGCGCTCACCAGCAGCGCCCCGCCCGCCGTAATCTGCGAATTCTTGATGCTGGCCATCACATTCGACGATCCGGCACCAGGGTCCAGCGGATTCGCAGGCGCATGATTGGTCCAGAACAGGGCATCCGTCCCCAGCAGCGTGCCCAGCGCGGCGGCGGCCAGCCCCGCATAGCTGGTGTCAAACGACCAGCCGATGGCATTAAGCGCAATCGTCGCGGCTACGCTGACGGAGGTCGAGGTGCCTGACGATACCGCGCTCGTTTCGGCCCGCGAAGTGATCGAGGAATCATCCCCCGCCAAGACCTGGACATCGCTGGTTGCGCCGGTAGTCGAAATGACGGAATCGCTGATCGTTGCGTCAACCGAACCATTGATCATGTTGACCGCGAGCGACCCGCCGCCCGCAACCGACGTGCCGCTCGACGTTGTCGCATCCGCCGACATGATCGATTGCGAATTCAGATTGGTCGAATCCATCGCCTTGACAAGGACAGAACCAGCCGAGGTGACGCTGGAGCCCTCAATCCTGGCATGGACATTCTTGCCAAAGACAATAATGGCAGAGGAGCGGCTGAAAGCGATGGATGTGCCCGAACTGTCCGACGTGTCGGTCGATTGGGCCGCGCCAGGGTCGAAGCCTGGCGGCCTCGCAAAGGCGGTCGCGCTTGAACTGTCGTCTGCGCTGACGCTCAGGCCATCCGCGCCCAGGGTGAGGACGCTTTTTGAAATGCTGGCATTGACGTCGCCGCTGACGGAAACCGTCACAAGATGGGCGGAGGTCTCATAGGCCGTGCTGGTCGCAGCATTCAGTGAAAGGCCCCGCGCCCCGATATTGACGCCGGACACCAGGACACTGGCGAGGTCCAGCGCTGGAGTGGCACCCGAACCGATTTCGGCAGCGCCGATGGATTTTGAGATCACA
>JAYVYA010000510.1:0-7257 GCA_043784745.1 Hyphomicrobiales bacterium | reverse complement strand
TTTTTGTTGGCGGGTGCGATAAAGCACCAAAATCACCGCAGAAATTCCGTTAAAAAGCCAATGAAGCCCTTGCCAAGCCTGCACCAAAAGGCGAGCATTGGCCGTCTTTGCAATGGGGGAATGCCGTGTCGAATTTTTCAGGTGCCGCTCCGGCACAATGGTGGGTGTTGGTCGACAGCCAGACCTATGGACCGTTTGATTTGGCTGCCATGGCCGAGCAGGCCCGGCAGGGGCGGATCAACCCGCGCACGACCATCGCGGCGGCAGGTTCGCAGGACTGGATACCGGCCGCCAGTGACCCGCAGCTGGCCGGGCTGTTTGCCGCGCCACCCCGCCAGTCCGGTGCCCGCCAGCCGCCGATGGTGCCGCAGGCCCGGGCGGGTGCGCATGAGCCGGTTGGGGCCATGCAATATGCCGCGCCGGTGCAGGCCGCGCGGATGGGCTTTGGCGCGGTGCTGTTTTCGTTTCAGGGCCGGATCAACCGGGGGCGGTTCTGGCTGGCGGTGGTGATGCTGGTCGTGATTGAAATGCTGGCATTTGCGGCCATTGGTTTCGTGTTCGCTGGCAAGCTTCCCAATGTACAGCCGGGCGAGCCGATGGATCCAGCACTATACCCGGTGTTCGCGCTGTTTGGACTGCTTGGACTCGTGTTTTTATGGCCATCCCTGGCCATAGCCGTCAAGCGCTGGCATGACCGCGACAAATCGGGCTGGTGGATATTGATTGGGCTGGTGCCAATCATAGGCGGCATCTGGACTTTGGTGGAAAATGGCTTCCTGAGCGGCACACCCGGCCCCAACCGCTTTGGTCCGGACCCGCTGGGGGGGCAGGACGTATAGTTTTGTCCATTCTTTAGCCGGGGCTCGACAAGTAATGCAAATGCATTACAATTGCGTGGGCAAAGGAGATGCAGATGAACCCGGTTCTGGAACTGGAAGCTAATGTCACGTCACGTGGCCAGACCACCCTGCCTGCCGCCATCCGCAAAATGCTGGCTTTGGGCGAGGGCGCGCAGATTATATTCAGGGCCATGCCGGACGGCACGGTCATTATTGCGCGCAAGCCAGAGACAATGGCTGATCCGGTTGTCGACCGGTTTCTGGCGTTCCTCGCCAGTGACATAGCCCGGCATCCGCAAAGCCTCGTGCCGGTTTCCAGCGCGTTCATCGCCCAGGCGCAATCGCTGGTTGAGGGTGTGGAATTTGATCTGGATGCGCCATTGCCGGATGAGGCGGCATGAGGCTCGTTCCAGTTCAGATCAATGGCTGGACAATGTATGCCCACCCGCTGTTTCTGGATCAGGTTGAACAACTGGTACATCAGGTCGAGGCGGCACGGAAGCGCGACCCCGCTGGCTACAAGAGCAAACGGGCAGCTAAATTTCTGAGCGCAATTCTCAAAATTGCCTTTGAAATCCTCCCCGAAGACCCGTCGCGGTCGGCCTACCGGCAGGGCGACACGCTGGGGCCGCAACACCGGCACTGGCTGCGGGTTAAATTTTTCCAGCAATACCGGCTGTTTTTCCGCTATCGGAGCGGCGACGCGCGCATGATCATTCTGGCATGGGTCAATGATGACAAAACTCTGCGGGCCTATGGCAGCAAAACCGACGCCTATGCCGTCTTTTCCAAAATGCTCGCGGCCGGCAATCCGCCAGACAACTGGGAAGCCTTGCGGACGCTCGTTATGGAAAAAGAGGCGCAGCAGAGACTGGCCACCGCATTCAAAAATCTCTAATTGCCCGGTGCGGGGAAGGTGGCCGGCCGGAACTGGCATTTTCGAGGAGGCCACTCCTGCCATTTCCGAACCGGCCGACCCTACGGACCCAGGAATGCGGCGGACCTGAGCACCCCGCAGGGCATTTCTGAAGTTGAGATTACGCGGTTACACCCCTACACGCCGGGCCCGCAGCTTCTTGGTGAGCGTTGAGGCAAAGCCACCGGCCCAAACAAGACCGGCAGAGGGAAAATACACCGGCCTGCGGGAAAAGCAAATATTCCGCGACCGCAATACCCATGTCGCCCAACCAGAACCTGAATGTTCACGCGGCGTCCGAGGTGACGCGGTTGCGGCCGGCATTCTTGGCGTTGTAAAGCGCCGTATCGGCCCGGCGGAACAGGTTTTCCGGATTGGCTTCCTGGCCGCGTTCGGCCAAGCCAATGGAAACCGTGACCGGTATGCTGCGCCCGCCATTGTCGATGCCGAAAAACTCGCCTTCGACGGCGGCGCGGACGCGCTCGGCAATTTTCATCGCCACCATATGCGAGGTGTCGGGCATGACGATGACAAACTCCTCCCCGCCGAGGCGGCACATCAGGTCCACCGTGCGGATCACGCGCTTGACCCGCAGCGAAAAGCCTTTCAGCACTTCATCGCCCGCCGCATGGCCATAGCTGTCGTTGACCGCCTTGAAATGGTCAATGTCGAGAATCATCAGCGCGCACGGGCGTCCGCGCCCGGCAGCGGCATCCATCATGCTGGCCAGGTGCAGTTCGAGATAGCGGCGGTTGTGCAGCCCGGTCAGCGGATCGACCACGGCCATTTCCAGCGACGCCGTCACATTTTCGCGCAGGCTGTCGGCATAACGCTTGCGCCGCAACTGGGTGGCGACTCGCGCCAGCAATTCATTGCGGTCCACCGGGCGGGTCAGATAATCATTCACCCCCAGGTCCAGCCCGCGCAGGATGCGGTTGCGGTCCTCAAGGTCGGCCAGCAGCAGCAGCGGCAATTGCCGCGTGCGCTCCAGCGAGCGCAACTGGCTGCACAGGCGCAATCCGTCGAAATCGCGCAGGCCGAGGCTGACGATGAACAGGTCATACTTGCCCTCCGCCCCCTTGAAAATTGCCTCTTGCGGGTTGGTCTCTATTTCCACTTCGTGTGCCGGGGTCAGGGCGGCCATCAGCCGCTCGGAGGAGCTGGCACGGTCCTCGACAATCAGCAGCCGGCCACCCCTGACCTTGTCCCCGGTGCCCAGCACCTGCGGATCGGGCATGCCAAGGCTGATCGCCGTGGCGGCGCGGGCGCGCAGTTCATCGACCACCACTTTCAGCCGGGCGAGCGAGCGCACGCGGGCAATCAGGGCGATTTCATCGACCGGTTTGGCCAGAAAATCATCCGCGCCAACTTGCAACCCGCGAACCCGGTCAGCTGGCTGGTCCAGTGCGGTCACCATGACCACGGGAATATGGGCGGTGGCGGATTTGGCCTTGAGGCGGCGGCAGACCTCGAACCCGTCCATCCCCGGCATCATCACATCCAGCAAAACGATATCCACCTGGCCATTTTCGCAAATCTGCAGCGCGTCCGGGCCATTGCTGGCGGTAAGCACGTCGAAATATTCCGCTGTCAGCCGCGCTTCGAGCAATTTGACATTGGCCAGGACATCGTCAACGACGAGGACGCGAGCGGTCATTTCAGGCGGCTCCCCTGGAATCACCAATGTAATTGCGCACGGTTTCGAGGAATTTGACCACCGCAATCGGCTTGGACAAATAGGCCTCGCAGCCGCCCTGACGGATTTTTTCCTCATCGCCCTTCATCGCATAGGCGGTAATGGCGATGACCGGGATGCGTTTGAGTTCTTCATCGTCCTTGATCCACTGGATGACTTCGAGGCCCGAAACCTCGGGCAATTGAATATCCATCAAAATCAGGTCAGGATGGTGCTTTCGCGCAAGCTCAACCGCCTCAACCCCGCTGCGCGTTTCAATGGTTGCATAACCGTGCGCATCCAGAAGATCGTGGAAGAGCTTCATGTTCAACTCATTGTCTTCGACGATCAAAACTTTTTTCTTCATCAAACCATCCTCGCCGGGCATGTATATGGTGCAAAAAATGCCCGTCACAATGCTGGCACGCAACGGAGCCTAAACAATGAAGATTGACGAAAGGAAAACTCCGGCCAGCAAAATACCGGGCCTGCACAACCACCGGATGAAAAGCCCGTTTTTGACTGGTGAGGCGGAGCAGATCGCCATCTCGGCGCTGGGCTATCTGGCAGATGATCCGGCGCGGCTGGACCGTTTTCTGGCTCTTTCCGGGCTGAACCCGCAAAGCCTGCGGGCCGCTGCCGGCGAGCCGGGCTTTCTGGCCGCTGTGCTCGACCATGTGGCTGGAGATGAACGGCAGATGCTGGATTTTGCCGCCAGCTTGCCGTGTGACCCCGCCGACATCGCCAAAGCCCGCATGATCCTGCGCAACGATTCGTTTGAAACGCCATGACCGGGGAGTCCTTCTGCCGCGATTGCCTGAGTTTTGGCCCGCAGGCAGGAGCCAATGCCCGCCGCTGCCAGAGCTGCGGCTCGCCCCGCCTGCTGGTCCATGCCGAGCGCGACCAGCTGCCGATTGCCCATATTGATTGTGATGCCTTCTATGCCAGCGTGGAAAAGCGCGATAATCCGGCACTGCTGGACCAGCCCTTGATTGTCGGCGGGGCGCGGCGCGGCGTTGTTTCCACCTGCTGCTACATTGCCCGCACCTTTGGGGTGCGCTCGGCCATGCCGATGTTCAGGGCGCTGGCCTTGTGCCCGCATGCCGTCGTGGTCAAGCCGGACATGGCCAAATATGCCCGCATCGGGCGGCAAGTGAAGCAGATGATGCTGGATTTGACGCCTCTGGTCGAGCCGGTATCGATTGACGAGGCCTTTCTTGACTTGTCGGGGACGCAGGCGCTGCACCATTCCAGCCCGGCGATAACGCTGGCACGGCTGGCCCGGCGCATTGAGGACGATATCGGCATCAGCGTTTCCATCGGCCTCAGCTATTGCAAGTTTCTGGCCAAGCTCGCGTCCGATCTCGACAAGCCACGCGGCTTCACCGTCATCGGGCGGGCGGAGGCGGTGGAATTTCTGGCCCCGCGCCCGGTCGGCCTGATCTGGGGCGTCGGCAAGGTGACGCAGGAGCGGCTTGCGCGCGAAGGGCTTCGGCTGATTGGCGACATTCAGGCCCGCCCCCTCGCGCAGCTGCTGAAAACCTGCGGCGAGGAGGGGCACCGCCTCCACCGGCTGGCGCGGGGCGAAGATACGCGGCGCGTGCAGGTGGAGCGTGAAACCAAAAGCGTTTCGGCGGAAACCACGTTTGACACGGATCTGGCCGATTCCAGATCACTGGAACCGGTTTTGCTGAAACTCAGTGAGAGGGTGGCGGCGCGGCTTAAGCAAGCCGATTTGTGCGGGCGCATTGTGACCCTGAAACTGAAGACACAGGATTTCAAATCCCGCACTCGCGCCCGCACCCTGCCCGCCACCCAGCTCGCCCCGCGCATTTTCGCCGCCGGGCGCGAATTGTTGGGCAAGGAGCTGGACGGGGCGAAATTCCGCCTGATCGGCATTGGCATGAGCGATCTTCAGGCGGGGTCGCAGGCCGACCATGGCGACCTCGTGGATACCAGCCTGCCACGAATCAAAGCCACGGAAACGGCGATTGACAAGCTGCGCGCCCGCTTTGGCGACCAGGCCGTCGTGCGCGGCATGGCCTTTGCCGCGCAGCCGAAACCGGGCAGAGAAGGAAAGCCTTGACAGTGCCGCTCCCGGCACAGCATTTTCCGCCCCTGTCTGATCTGGCCGGATGCAAACTTGTCCAAAAATTTCGTGTCCGCACTTGATCCACCGCCGATGCCGCCGGAACTTATGGGCAGCGTCGTCGCCATCGGCAATTTTGACGGGGTGCATCGCGGCCACCGGGCAGTGATCGGGCGGGCGCAGGCTCTGGCCCGCAGCCATGGCAAACCCTGCGCCGTGCTGACGTTTGAGCCGCACCCGTCGGATTTCTTCGCCCGCCGCAGTGTGATTTTTCGCCTCACTCCGCAAGCGGCCAAAGCGGTTTGCCTGGAGCGGCTGGGGCTGGACGGGATGATCGTGCTGGCCTTCGACGCCGCGCTGTCCGCTCTCCCGGCGGATGAATTTGTGCGCGATGTGCTGGTCGGACGGCTTGGGATCAGCGCCGTGGTGGCGGGCTATGATTTCCATTTCGGCAAGGCCCGCGGCGGCACGCCGGCGTTTTTGCAGGAGGCCGGGCGGCGGTATGGTTTTGGCGTCGAAATTGTCGAGCGCATCGCCCGGGATGCCGGCGGGAGCATGGAGGCCGTGTCCTCCACCGCCACGCGCGAGGCGCTGGAGCGCGGCGATGTGGCGCTGGCGAGCCTGTGGCTTGGCCATGATTATTTCGTCACCGGGGAGGTTATTCACGGCAAGAAGCTGGGGCGCATGCTGGGTTTTCCCACCGCCAACATCGCGCTCGACCCTTCCTGCCGCCTTGCCACCGGGATTTATGCGGTGCGGGTGCGGCTGGATGGCCAATTGCTCGGCGGCGTTGCCAGCTACGGTCACCGCCCGACCTTCGACAATGGGGCGGCGCTGCTCGAAGTCTTCCTGTTCGACTTTGCCGGTGATCTCTACGGGCGCGAGATTGAGGTGGCCTTTGTGGCGCGGCTTCGCGGCGAGGAGACGTTTGCCAGTGTGGACGCGCTGGTGGCCCGGATGCAGGTGGACGCGGCGCAGGCGCGCGCGGTGGTGGGCGCGCCGGGCATAAAATGAGGGAGAGCGAGTTTGGCCTGGGTGAAGTGGTGCACTGGACACGGTGCCATGGCAGGCGCAAGATATCTCCATGACAGCCAAGCGCAAACTCTCTGCGAAACTCTTTGCCATGGATGAACCGGTGCGTGCCAGTTATGACCAGGATGTCTACGGCTGGGCCAACGAGCAATCGGCCCTGCTGCGGGCTGGAAAATTTTCGGCTGCTGATATCGAGAACATTGCCGGGGAGATTGAGAGCTTGGGCAAAAGCCAGAAAAGCGAACTGGTGAGCCGGCTCATCATTCTGATCCTGCATATGCTGAAATGGCAGTTTCAACCCAAGTTTCGCGGAACCAGCTGGGAATTGAGCATCAAGGAGCAAAGGCGGAGGGTCGCTATTCACATGCGGGACAATCCCAGCCTGAAATCTGGCTTGGTTGTTGCTATGGCGGATGCTTATGGGGTGGCGGTGGTGCGTGCCCAGCGCCAGGCGAAATTGATGGCCGGAGTTTTTCCGGCGCGCTGCCCCTACAGTTTTGCGCAGGTGATGGATGAGGATTTTTGGCCGGAGTGAGTTTGGGAGCGGATCTATTTGGCACCCCGGCTTGATCCCAAGGCGGTTGGTCACATGTCAACAGTGCGTGCGCTCTAGCAGCCTGTCGGACTGACGTCTGGCGTTTTATTTATCGTTTGGGCGCGCCGTTATCGTATTGCCGGGGTGACTTTTCGGCCTGCGGGTCGGTGA
>JAYVYA010000509.1:0-6501 GCA_043784745.1 Hyphomicrobiales bacterium | reverse complement strand
GGCGACCCCAAATATTCCGGCCCCAAGCCGCTGCATCCGGTGGACCCGATGCGGGCCCTTCCGGAGGGCATTGAGAAAAAGCTGCACCTGCTGGCGCGGCGGCTGGTGATCCCGCACCCGCGCGGCGGCATGATTGACGTGACCGCGCCGCTGCCGCCGCACATGAAGAAGACGTTTGATTTGTTCGGCTTTGACGTGAAGCAATATGATCCGATTGAGGATGCACCGGAGGAATAGCTCCTGTGTACTAAAAAGCAACAACCTGATGGAAGAAACGCAGCCATGATCCGCACCGGTCTTTACGCCTTCGCTCTGCTTGCTTGCCTCGCCGGTCCGGCCCTCGCGCAGGACAGGATGCCTGCGATCCCGCCGGAAAAATATGATGCTGCCCAGACGCAGGCGGCGGCGGAGTTTCTGGCTACCCGAAAGGTGCCGGTGTTTGGCCCCTTCATCCCCCTGATCCGCAGCCCGGAAGTGATGCTGCGCGCCAAGGAAATGGGCGATTACCTGCGATATAAAACGGTGCTCGGCGATCGGTTGAGCGAATTCACCATTCTGATCACGGCGCGGGAGTGGACGCAGGATTATGAATGGCTGGTGCACCACCCCCTCGCGCTCAAGGCCGGGATCAGCCCGGCCATTGCCGATGCCATCCGTGATGGCCGCCGTCCGGACGGGATGAATGAGGACGAGACACTGGTGTATGATTTTTGCATCGAACTGCATCACAACAAGCGGGTAAGTGATGCGGTTTATGCCAAAGCCGTCTCCCGGTTTGGCGAAAAGGGCGTGATCGATCTGGTCGGAATCAACGGCTATTACACTTTTCTGGCCATGACGCTGAACACGACGCGGGCGGAAGTGCCGAAGGATTTTGCCAAGCTGCCGCGTTTCCCGGAATAGGGGCATGAGCCAACACTCCACCAAAAACGCCGGGCGGGACGCGCTTGCTGCCGTTAAGGCAGGCAATGGCCCGGCCCTGGCCAAGCGCTTCTACAAGGTGGTTACCATCGGCGAGGCGGAAGGCGGGTTCGCAGTTTTGCTTGACGGGCGCCCGATGATGACGCCGGGGCGGCGGCGCATCACCTTACCGGCGCGTGCGCTGGCGCAATTGTGCGCGGCAGAATGGGCGGGGCAGGGCGAGTTCATTCATCCGCAGACCATGCCGGTGACGCGGCTGGTAAATTCCGCTGTGGAGGGAGTCGCCGGGGAAATGGCGGCGGTGGCAGACGAGATCGCCCGTTATGCCGCCTCCGACATGGTGTGCTACCGCGCTGCCGCGCCTGCCGAACTGGCGGCGGAACAGGCGCTGGCGTGGGACCCGGTGCTGGACTGGGCGCGGCAAGATTTGGGCGCGCGGTTTGTGCTGGGCGAGGGGGTGATGTTTGTCGCCCAGCCGGGCGCAGCGCTGGTGGCCATCAAGGCGCATATTGCCCGGGTGACCGGTGGCGGCGTCACAGCGCCCTTCCGGCTGGCGGCACTGAGTGTCATCACCAGCCTGACTGGTTCGGCTTTGCTGGCGCTGCAACATGCCAGCGGGGCTGCCAGCGCGGCGCAGGCATGGGCGGGCGCGCATGTCGATGAAGATTTTCAAGCCAGGTTGTGGGGTGCGGATGACGATTCCCAAGCCCGCCGCGCCGCGCGCTGGCGCGAGATGCAAGCGGCGGCAAGCGTGCTGGAGCTTTGCCCGGCGGGAGAGGGCTGACGCTTGGTGCCGCCGAACTGGTCCGCCTCATTTCAGTTCCGGGGCAGGTTTCCCATTTGTGGGGCTTAATCTTTTGCCTCACAAGGCGATGGGTGCCGGGTCGGGGGTTTGCGCCGCGCCGACCTTGAAGCAGGCCTTGTCGAAACGGTTGAAAAAGTCCAGCAATCTGAACAGGTTTTCGACGCTTGGGCCGCGCTTCGCATCGCTTCAGATGTTGTATGTATGCCACATGCATCTTACAATATGAGGCAACGGTGTCATGGGACAGGTTATTTCATGAATGCCGGAGAAATCAAATTGACAAGCCAGAGAATAGCGCTTGAAGTATCAATAAATCAGTCCGCTATCAGATCTGGATTAATTGCATGGTTCGCCAATCCCTTTTGTCAACCACCGCCCTCGTCATGCTTAGCTTGGCCAGCACTCTGGAGTTTGCTGCTGCGGCAGACCTGGATGCCGTGCCCGCTCCCGTGCTGGCGCTCCCGGCCGTGTCTGCCTTCAACGGCAAGCTTGAAGGTGGGGGTGGTGCTTTGTTCAAAAAGGGGGGCGGTTATGGCATGGGGTCGTTGTCGCTACCTCTGGGCCAAAGATTCGGCCTGCAGGTTGATGCTGCCGGAGGCGCGCGCGGCGGGGATGGATTTGCGGGCGGCGCGGCCCATCTATTTTGGCGCGATCCCTCAAAGGGGCTGATCGGGCTTTATGGCAGCTACAGCTATTCCAACTCCATCCGTTCGATTATCAATGACCCCAACATCCCGCTGGTAACCATCAGACGCGGTCTTGGCATCGGTCGCGGTGCGCTTGAGGCGGAATTGTATTTCAACAATATCTCCCTGGAAGGTCTGGCGGGGGTAGAAGGCGGCAATGTCAAGACCCGTTTTTTTGACATGGCGGACATTGCGTTTTACGCTTCTGAAAATTTTCGGCTCTCGCTGGGCCACCGCTACTCGCTGGGACGCAACGCAGCGGCATTTGGAGCCGAATACCAGATTTTGCCCGCAAACGGAGTTTCCCTCTTTGCCGAGGCGCGTGCGGGGGAGCGAAATTTTCAGGCGGTTTGGGGCGGATTGCGGATTTATTTTGGTGCTGAAAAAAGCTTGATCCGGCGGCATCGCGAAGACGACCCAAGTTCCAGATTGCCGGATGACCTGTTCGCCCTTGGCAATGGCGCAAAAAAGATCAACGTACCCCCTAAGGTGATCGTGCCATGCGAGGGCGGTGTCTTCGTGGCAGGCGAAGGCTGCGTGCTCAACCCCTCCGACAGACGTTTGAAAACCGGCGTTGTTTGGCTTGCCACTCTGGAGAATGGCTTCAATCTGTACAAGTTCCGCTATCTGTGGAGCGAAGTGGAATATGTTGGCGTGATGGCGCAGGAGGTGCTTGCCACCCGGCCAGATGCTGTAGTGTCTGGAGACGACGGTTTCTATCGCGTCAACTATGATGCGATCGGCGTGCGCATGATGACGCTTTCCCAATATCGCCGGACGCAATGGCTGCGCCCTTTTGGCGAAGCCAGACTGGCCGCGTAGCGTCAGACCGGGCGGCGGGAGGCATCGTGAATTGCGGTGCGCCCAGTTGCGCTGTTTGAGTCGAGGTGGTGTGGAAGCTGAAAATGTTTTAGTCGAGGGGTTCCGGAACGAGGCACACAAAGTCCTCAAACTTGCCGCTGGCGGAACGTGGCAGGTCATCGACCGCAATGAGGGTTACGCTAATTTGGGGATACAGCGTTTGCCGAAGGAAAGCGGTGAGACCGGCTTCATCGCGGACATTGCGGGTGAGATCGGGCACATAGCGCACTTCGACATGGTCCAAAGTGGTCTGGACTATTTGGATCTGCGTGAAAGCGAGATATTTCAAAATATCTGAAAAGCCGCGTGGCTGACGGGCTGATCCATCGCGGAAGCGGAAAATGTTACGGCTCCGGCCCAGCACTTTTTCGAGTCTCAGCAGGCGGCTGCCACACGCGCATTCTCGCCCCCCGGCGATTGCAAAATCCCCCGTGTCATACCGGATCATCGGCATGGCGTAATTATAGAGTGGCGTTACCACCATACGCCCGCTCTCACCGGGGCTGGCGGGCGTGCCATCCGCCCGCAGGATTTCGATAAAAACCGATTCTTCTGCACAATGCTTCTGGGTGCCGGTGGTGCATTGTGTCGCGATCGGGCCAATTTCCAGTGTGCCGTACAGATCAATCAGCCGTGCGCCGAAAATGGCCTGCATCAGGCCAGCCATTCCATCATCCACATTTTCGCCGGAGGTAATGACGGCTGACAACGCAATACCGGTTTCCTGCTGCCGTTGCAGTCGCCGGGCTATGGCAATTGCGATCGAAGGATAAGTGAACAGATAGGCGGGTCGACGAAGCCGCAGCCAGTCGATACACTGCTCTATGGTTGAATTGGCGGCCAGTGTGAAGAACATTCCTGTGTTGTTGGTCAGTAACCATCCTTGACTCACGCCGCCAAGCGGCGCGCTGCAATCATTGTCCCGGTCAGATTTAATCCATCCCAAGTCCGCTCCCCCATCCAGCCCGTGAAGTTCAAACAAGCGGACAGTATTGGCCAGCCCCGCGACATCGGCATAGGCTGAAGTCTGGAACTGGAGCGGCCGACCGGTGGAGCCGGATGTGGAACCGCTCCTCGACGTGCCAACAGCGGCGGGGACATTGCGGGCCAGCAATTTCGGCTGGCACGCCTGAGCTGCGGCCCTGTCAAACAACGGCACTGCTTTCCAGTTTTCAATCAGGAATTCTCCACCAGATACATCACTGTGGCGAAACAGCCGGAGCAACCGCTCGCGGTAAAACTCCGTTTCCAGCGCGGCATGGCGACAAAGCCGCTCAAGCAGGCGCTGCTGGTAGGCAGCCAATTCACTGGGCAGAAGGTGCTGCGTGCTGCGCAGGGTTTCGAGGTATCGGAGTGCCAAGTCTTGCATGGATCGTCCTTGAATTCTGCCCGTCGTTTTCGCTCAAAAGGCAGGTATGCGCATTCGTTTCTGCGTGATAATCAGGGTGCAGTGCAACATCAAACACTGCGGTCCACGCCATGAAACACATCCTCGAACGGCTCTCCGACCGCCGCGACGCGGCGCGCCTCGGTGGCGGGCAGGCCCGCATTGACGCGCAGCACAAGCGTGGCAAGCTGACGGCGCGCGAACGGATCGAGCTGCTGCTCGACCATGGTTCGTTTGAAGAGTTTGACATGTTTGTCCAGCACCGCAATGCCGATTTCGGCATGGACAGGCAGAAAGTGCCGGGCGATGGCGTGGTCACCGGCTGGGGCACGGTCAACGGGCGCAAGGTGTTTCTGTTTGCCAAGGATTTTACGGTGTTTGGCGGCTCCCTGTCCGAAACCCATGCCGCCAAAATTACCAAAATCCAGGATATGGCGCTGAAAAACCGTGCGCCGGTCATCGGCCTGTTTGATGCTGGCGGGGCGCGCATTCAGGAGGGGGTGGCGGCGCTCGGCGGTTATGGCGAGGTGTTCCAGCGCAACGTGCTGGCGTCGGGCGTCATTCCGCAGATCAGCCTGATCATGGGGCCGTGCGCGGGCGGCGATGTCTATTCCCCGGCCATGACCGATTTCATTTTTATGGTGCGCGATACCTCCTACATGTTTGTCACCGGGCCCGATGTGGTGAAGACGGTGACCAATGAAACGGTAACGGCGGAAGAACTGGGCGGGGCTTTTGTGCACACCACAAAATCTTCCATCGCCGACCGGGCCTATGACAATGATGTGGAAGCCCTGCTGCAAATGCGGCGGCTGATCGATTTTCTGCCCGCCTCAAATACCGACGAGCTTCCGGAATGGCCGAGTTTTGATGATGGCGAGCGCATTGACATGTCGCTGGACACGCTGATCCCCGACAATCCCAACAAGCCCTATGATATCAAGGAGCTGATTGGCAAAATGGTGGACGAGGGCGATTTCTTCGAAATCCAGCCAACCCATGCCGCCAATATTGTCACCGGTTTTGCCAGGATGGAGGGACGCCCGGTGGGCATTGTCGCCAACCAGCCGATGGTGCTGGCGGGCGTGCTCGATTCCGACGCCTCGCGCAAGGCAGCGCGGTTCGTGCGGTTTTGCGACTGTTTCAACATCCCCATCATCACGCTGGTCGATGTGCCCGGCTTCCTGCCCGGCACGGCGCAGGAATATGGCGGGCTGATCAAGCACGGGGCGAAATTGCTGTTTGCCTATGCCGAGGCGACAGTGCCAAAGGTGACAATCATCACCCGCAAGGCGTTTGGCGGGGCCTATGACGTGATGGCCTCCAAACATTTGCGCGGCGATGTCAATTATGCCTGGCCAACGGCGCAGATTGCGGTGATGGGGGCCAAGGGCGCGGTCGAAATCATTTTCCGCGCCGATATTGGCGATGCAGGGAAAATTGCCGAACGCACCAGGGAATATGAGGAGCGGTTCCTGTCACCCTTCGTGGCGGCCGAGCGCGGCTATATCGATGAAGTGATCATGCCGCACTCCACAAGGCGGCGGGTGGCGCGGGCTTTGGCGATGCTGCGGGGGAAAAAGCTGGAAAACCCGTGGAAAAAGCACGATAATATTCCGCTGTGAGGAATTTCACAGCATTCGGGCTTTGACTCGGGATTTCCGCCAGGGCAATCGGGTGAAGCCAAATCACCCCATCCTCACCCTGAGGAGGCCTTCTTCAGGCCGTCTCGAAGGGTGTGTCGGGGTGGTTTGGGAGCTAGTCACGCTTCCCGCATGCTTCGAGACGCTACGCAAGGGCTTCGCTCCTCAGCATGAGGAAAGCTTATGCATCGCAGCAGG
>JAYVYA010000508.1:0-3710 GCA_043784745.1 Hyphomicrobiales bacterium | reverse complement strand
CGGTGGAAACCGCCGCCGCAGCGTTGTTTACCCAATAACATGCTTTCAGGAAACCGGATGAAGCTCCTTGCCCTGCCTGCTGCCTGTTTTTGGCTGCTTTCGACGCCCTTGATGGCGCAGGAAGCTGCCAGACCCCGGCTTGATCCGCTGAAATTGCGCCCGATTGCCCATAAAATTATCGATTGCCCGGCTCCGGTCGCCCCCCTGCCCGGCGATGTTGCCCGGTGGGGCACCATCTATTGCACGGAAGGTGACGGCCAGTTGTTTGCCTATCGCGATGGCTATTACGGAATTTTCCCGGGGACGGTGAAGCGCTTTATCGTCAATGCCAGCGGGTTTGGCGGTGGCGAGGATGAGCCAAAGCGCGGCGAAACTTTTGTGGCGGTGACCCTTGAGGCTTTCACCAAGGATGATCTTGCCGCTTGGTCCCCCGGCAAGAACCGGGTGCCCGGCTATCTCGCCCAAGCCAGCAGGCTTTACATGCTGACCCTGAAAATCGACAACGGCCAGGAGACGCAGATGCTGGTTGCAGATCCAGAAACGGATCCGTTCTGGGTCCAGCCAGTGCGTGATCACCATTTCTTCGGGCAGGCCTTTTACATGGCCAGTCTGGCTTTCCTCGAAAAGACCCAACAGTAACCACCATGGCCAAGCGCGATTTTTACGAAACGCTGGGTGTCGCCAAAGGTGCGACCGATGCGGACATGAAAGCCGCCTTCCGCAAGGCGGCCATGGTCTGCCACCCCGACCGCAATCCCGGCGACAAGGCGGCTGAATCCCGCTTCAAGGAATTGAACGAAGCCTATCAAACCCTGTCTGACGGCCAGAAGCGCGCTGCCTATGACCGGTTCGGCCATGCCGCTTTTGAGCATGGTGGACTGGGGCAGGCCGGTGCTGGCATGGGCGATGGCTTTGCTACATCCATGTCCGATATATTCGACGACCTGTTCGGCGATATGATGGGCGGGCGGCGCGGCCAGCGCTCCGGCGGTGCCGAGCGCGGGTCGGACCTGCGTTTCAATCTTGAAATTACGCTGGAAGAAGCTTTTCAGGGCAAGACCGCCACAGTGCGCCTGCCAACCTCGGTTTCCTGCGATTCCTGCGCCGGGTCAGGCGCAAAGGCCGGCTCAAAGCCGAAAAAATGCACGACCTGTGGCGGGCATGGCCGTGTGCGGGCGCAGCAGGGCTTTTTCGCGATAGAGCGCACCTGTCCTGCCTGCAGTGGCCGCGGGGAAGTCATCGACAATCCCTGCGAGGCCTGTTCCGGCTCCGGAAGGGTGACCCGCGAGCGCAGCCTGTCGGTCAATATTCCGGCGGGGGTCGAGGATGGCACACGCATTCGCCTGGCGGGTGAAGGCGAGGCTGGCCTGCGAGGTGGTCCGGCTGGCGATCTCTATATTTTCCTGGCGCTGAAGCCGCATCCATTTTTCCAGCGCGATGGCGCGGACCTGTTTTGCCGGGTGCCAATCTCCATGGTGCAGGCGTCACTCGGCGGTGAGTTTTCGGTTCATACTGTCGATGGCGGCGAACAGCGGGTAAAAGTTCCGGAGGGCACGCAATCGGGCAAACAGTTCAAGCTGAAGGGTAAGGGCATGCCCATTCTGCGCTCGCGCGAGCGCGGTGATCTCTATATTCAGGCCAATGTCGAGACCCCGCAAAACCTGACCAGGCGTCAGCGCGAATTGCTGACCGAGTTTGATGCTGAATCATCGACCCGGACCCATCCTGAATCGGCCGGGTTTTTCGCCAAGATGAAAGAATTTTTTGATTTGCGGTAATTGCCCGGGGGAACCTGCTCAGGCAAACGTTCGCCGGAAATAATCGCCCGCCAGCCGGAAGGCCCGGCGGGCTTCTTCCAGCCGCGCAGAAAACTGCATGAAGCCGTGGTGCACCCCTTCGTGGATCACCAGTTCGTGCGATGTGCCCGCCGTCTCCAGCCGCCCGGCCAGGGCGAGCGTGTCGCATAACAGCACATCCAGTCCGGCGGCATTCAAAAACAGCGGCGGCAGCTTCGCCAGCACGGCCTCACCGGCGGTTACCTGATTGACAATGGTCTCGTAACGCGCCGCATCGGGGCTGGAGCCGGGAAGGTACCAGTCCCAAAATCGTCGCATCTGCTCTTGCGACAGGCCATAGCCGGTTGCAAAGCGCTGGTAGGACGGGCTTTCGAGATTGGCCGAGAATATCCCGTAAAACAGGAGCCCCGCATGGGGAGCGGGGCGGCCCAGCTCGTTCTCGCGCATGATGGCGCTGAGCGCCAGGTTCGCCCCGGCGCTGTCCCCCGCAATCGCCAGCGGCCCGGCCAGAGCCGGATTGCGTCCAGCCTCCGCAACCAGCCAGCGCCAGCCCGCCAGCACATCTTCCAGCGGCGCGTGGTAGGGGTGTTCGGGGGCCAGCCGGTAATTAATGCCAAGCACCGGCACCCCGGCCTCTTGCGCCAGCAGCCGCATGGCGCGCTGGTGCGTCGCCATATCGCAATGGGCCCAGCCACCGCCGTGGACAAACAGGATGCAGCCGGGCCTTGCCACAAGGGGCACGATCATCTCGGCGGCAATCGGAGGCGCGCCGCCCAGTCCCGGCAGGCTGAATTTTTCGATCCGCGCCATTTCAGGCATGTCAACATTCCAGCGCCGGGTGAGGCGGGCGGAAAGCGCGCGGCCCTCCTGCGCTGTCAATTGGCGGCTGGTGTCGGGGTCTTTGGCATCCTCGGCGACAATCCATTGCCAAAGCGCCTGCATTTCCGCGCTGCGCCCGGCTTGCGGGCGGATGAGATACGTCAGGCTGGGCCTCTGGGGCACGGTAATATTCATGGGAACCTCTGCAAGACTGGGACAATCGTGTGGCTGCTAGCTGTGACGGCCAAGCGACACCTTATGCGCCGCCACCGGGATCATGGCGCGCACCCGGTCAATGCGGTTTTTATCAATTCGGGCGGAAACGTGTCCCGGCCCGTCGGAAGCCTGGCCGACGACATGCCCCCACGGGTCGGCAATCAGCGAATGGCCATAAGTCTGGCGTGGCTCATTGCCGGCCAGATGGGTGCCGGTTTGCGCGGCGGCGCAAAAATAGGTCTCGGTCTCAATCGCCCGCGCCCGGCACAAGACTTCCCAATGGTCTTTGCCGGTTTGCAGGGTGAAGGCGGCGGGCAAGGCAATCATGTCGGCCCCCTTTTCGGCCAAGGCCTGAAACAGGTCAGGGAAGCGGATGTCATAGCAAATCGAGCAGCCGATGGTCATGCCCTCGCAATCATAAGTCACCACCGCGTCGCCGGGCTTGAACGCCGCGCTTTCCTTGTAGCTTTGCCCGTCGGGTGTGGTGATATCAAACATGTGGATTTTGCGGTAGCGCGCCACTTCGATCCCGGTCCGGTCAAACACCACAGTGGTATTATGCAGCCGCTCTTCACCCGGCACAAGCTCCAGAATCGAGCCGCCGTGGATGAAAATCCGGTGCTTTTTCGCCAGTTCCTGCAGCATTCTGTACGCAGGGCCGCCGGGAATCAGCTCGGCAGCCGCAGTTTTCTCAGCCCGCGATCCGCCGATGAAGTCGAACACTTCGGGCAAACAGATCCAGTCCGGGCGCTCCAGCGCCACCGCTTCCTCAACCAAGGCTGCGGCGGTCGCCAGATTGGCCGTCTTGTCGGAAATGGAATTCATCTGGATCAGGGAAATTTTCATGGAGGTTCCTCGTTAACCGCACTTTCAAGTGCC
>JAYVYA010000507.1:0-5548 GCA_043784745.1 Hyphomicrobiales bacterium | reverse complement strand
GACGGCCAAGCGCACCCCTCACGTCCCGAAAATGAAAATAGCTCGCGCAAACGACCCCATTGCATGGCGCAAAGCTCAAGCGCTGAATAATGCGGGTTAGCAAACGCATCACGGCATCCTTGTTTCTCTGCCATGGCCGTCAGCCCTTCCAGAATGATTGCAGACAATTTGCCCTTGTAGGGATAGCCATGATAGGTGTGCCCTTGGTCACTGGTCTGAGCTTCATATATTGCGCCATCATGCACAACATAAAGCTTTTTGGCGACAGCAAGTTCGCGATCACCGTTTGGGGCCGCCATCGCTTCATTAAGCAAGCGTTTTCTGTCCGCTTCCAGAATGGTCGAGGGGCATTTTCCGACCCACAATCTGGAATTGCCATCATCGCACTCAATGACTGGCTCCGAACCGCTGCCAACATGTTTGAAACGTCGCTCGCCTTTATCATATTGCCGTGTCGCGGGCCGGGATGTCTGCATGGTCACCATTCCAAATTAGCCCATACGATTTGTCCGGAACCTGATTGGTAGCAATCCCGAGCGAGAATCGCAAACCCGGCATTGGCGCGCAAACGCCTCATTAATGCTTGCCGTCAACCCGCGGCAGGCAACCGCCCCACAAGCGCTGCCCTTTCCCCCAAAAATATTTCCACTGGCGGCGCGCCCGCCTGATTGCCAGAAGCTCCATATATTGCAGATACTTGGGAATTGCCCGACTCACCTATCCCCGCTGTCCACAGGCTGCCCTACATCTTGTATTAACGTTCGGTCAGGCATACTAACTCTTGACGGACGGCGCAAAAAGGCTATTTTTGAGCAGTCACCGGGGGTTAGCGGAGCCGGGCTGAAATAGTCGGCCTTGCGAGCGGGGCCAGAACAATCTGGCCCTCGTCCAGCGTTGGATAGATTGTTCTCCCGGGCCGTTTGCCTGCCATTGCTTGAGTGCCACATCCCTGCGGACAGGGGCATTTTACGTCGAACTTTTGAGGCTCATGATGCGGATCGAACGGCACTTCACCAAACCAGTCCCCGGCAAGAGCGCGGCAGGGCCCTATGACCTGATTGAATTTCGGTCAACCCGCAGCGAAATCCGCAATCCCGATGGTTCGGTAGTGTTTTGCCTCGACGGCATCGAAGTGCCGGCCGGCTGGAGCCAGGTGGCGAGCGACGTGCTGGCGCAAAAATATTTCCGCAAGGCCGGAGTGCCCGCGCGCCTGAAAAAGGTGGAAGAAACTTCAATTCCCGCCTTCCTGTGGCGCTCGGAGGCGGATGCAACCGCTCTGGCCGCCCTGCCCGCCGACAGACGCTATGGTCCGGAAATGTCGGCCAAGCAGGTGTTTGACCGCCTCGCCGGGGCGTGGACCTATTGGGGCTGGAAGGGCAAATATTTCAACGGCGAGGATGATGCACGCGCGTTTTATGACGAATTGCGCTTCATGCTGGCCAACCAGATGGTGGCGCCCAATTCGCCGCAATGGTTCAACACCGGCCTGCACTGGGCCTATGGCATCGACGGGCCGAGCCAAGGGCATCATTATGTCGATCATGAAACCGGCAAACTGACGGCGTCCAAAACCTCCTACGAGCGTCCCCAGCCGCATGCCTGCTTCATCCAGTCTGTCGCTGATGATCTGGTCAACGAGGGCGGCATCATGGATTTGTGGGTGCGCGAGGCGCGCCTGTTCAAATATGGTTCGGGCACCGGCTCGAATTTCTCGAAACTGCGCGGCGAATCGGAAAAACTGTCGGGCGGCGGCAAATCCTCCGGCCTGATGTCGTTTTTGCGCATTGGCGACCGCGCCGCTGGCGCAATCAAGTCCGGCGGCACGACCCGCCGGGCCGCCAAAATGGTGGTGGTGGATGCCGACCACCCCGATATTGAAGCCTATATCGACTGGAAGGTGAAGGAGGAGGAGAAGGTCGCCGCGCTGGTGACTGGCTCCAAAATCGTCAAAAAACACCTGAACGCGGTGATGAAGGCCTGCCTCAATTGCGAGGCGGCGGGGGAGGATTGCTTTAACCCGGAAAAGAACCCGGCCCTGAAGCGCGAAATCAAGTTTGCCCGGCGCGCCGATGTGCCCGATGGCATGGTCAAGCGCATCATCCAGTTCGCCAGACAGGGTTATACCGAAATCTCCTTCGACACCTATGACACCGACTGGGATTCGGAGGCTTACCTGACGGTCGCCGGGCAGAATTCCAACAATTCCGTCCGCGTGACCGATGATTTTTTGCGTGCTGTCGAGTCCGATGGCGATTGGGAATTGAAGCGCCGGCTGGATGGCAAGACCCACAAGGTACTGAAAGCCCGCGACCTCTGGGAGAAGATTGGCTATGCCGCCTGGGCCTCGGCCGATCCCGGCATCCAGTACCACACCACCATCAATGACTGGCACACCTGCCCGGCTTCGGGCGAGATCATCGCTTCCAATCCGTGCTCGGAATATATGTTTCTGGACGATACCGCCTGCAACCTCGCCTCGCTCAACCTGCTGCAATTTCGCGCGCCCGACAAGAATGTCGATCTGGTGGCCTATGAACACGCGGTGCGGCTGTGGACACTGGTGCTCGAAATCTCGGTGATGATGGCGCAGTTTCCCTCCAGGGAAATCGCCAGGCTGTCCTATGAATACCGCACGCTCGGCCTTGGCTATGCCAATATCGGCGGCCTCCTGATGTCGGGCGGCATTGGCTATGACAGTGACGAAGGCCGCGCCATCTGCGGCGCGCTCTCGGCGATCATGACGGGGGTGTGCTATGCCACCTCCGCTGAAATGGCCGCCGAGCTGGGCGCGTTCAAGGGCTACAAGCCCAACGCCCGGCACATGCTGCGGGTGATGCGCAACCACCGGCGCGCCGCTTATGGCGAGGCGGCGGGCTATGAGGGGCTGGCGGTGGCCCCGGTGCCGCTGGACCATGCCAGCCTGAAGGACGCGCGCCTTGGCGAGCACGCCAGAAAAGCATGGGATCTGGCGGTGAAGCTGGGGGAACAGCACGGCTACCGCAATGCCCAGACCAGTGTGGTCGCCCCCACCGGCACCATCGGTCTGGTGATGGATTGCGACACGACGGGGATTGAGCCCGATTTTGCGCTGGTAAAATTCAAGAAACTGGCGGGCGGCGGCTATTTCAAGATTATCAACCGCGCCGTGCCCGAAGCCCTGCGGGCTTTGGGCTACCGCGAGAGCGACATTGCCGAGATCGAGAGCTATGCGCTCGGCCATGCCAGCCTTGGCCAGTCGCCCGGCGTCAACACGTCAACGCTGCGGGCCCGGGGCTTTACCGATGAAAAGCTGGCCGGCCTCGAAAAAACGCTGGCGGGGGCGTTTGACATCAAGTTTGTCTTCAACAAATGGGCGTTTGGGGCAGATTTCCTGACGCAAACGCTCAAGGTGCCCGCCGGGAAGCTGGATGATCCGGCGTTTGAACTGCTGCCCTTCCTCGGCTTTTCCCGCGCGGAGATTGACGCGGCCAATGTGCATGTCTGCGGGGCGATGACGCTGGAAGGCGCACCGCACCTGAAACCTGAACATTATCATGTGTTTGACTGCGCCAATCCGTGCGGGCGCACCGGCAAGCGCTACCTTTCGGTGGACAGCCACATCCGCATGATGGCGGCGGCGCAGCCGTTCATCTCGGGGGCCATTTCCAAAACCATCAACATGCCCAATGAGGCCTCGGTGGAAGAGTGCAAGGACGCTTACCTGCTGTCGTGGCGGCTGGCGCTCAAAGCCAATGCGCTTTACCGCGATGGCTCAAAACTGTCGCAGCCGCTGAATTCGCAGCTGATTCAGGATGAGGATGATGAGGAAGATGACAGCGACAATCCAAGTGCATTGCGCGGCGTGGAGGCACTGGTGGCCCAGAACGCCCCGGCCCGCGCCGCGCAAGTGGCGGAGCGGATTGTCGAGCGCATCATCGAGCGGGTGGAACGCCAGCGCGAGCGCGAAAAGCTGCCGAACCGGCGCAAGGCCTATACCCAAAAGGCCATTGTTGGCGGCCACAAGGTCTATCTCCACACCGGCGAATATAATGACGGACGCCTGGGCGAAATCTTCATTGACATGCACAAGGAGGGCGCGGCCTTCCGATCCCTGATGAACAATTTCGCCATCGCCATTTCGCTGGGCCTGCAATATGGCGTGCCGCTGGAGGAATATGTCGATGCCTTCACCTTTACCCGGTTTGAGCCGGCGGGACTGGTGCAGGGCAATGACGCGATCAAGAACGCCACTTCGATTTTGGACTACGTCTTCCGCGAACTCGCCATCTCCTATCTGGGGCGGCATGATCTGGGCCATGTCGTGCCCGACGATGCCGGGTTTGACACGCTCGGCCACGGCGTCAACGAAGGCAAGGTGACCATCGGCGGCTCCAACGCCTCGGTGGTCTCCCGCGGCCTCGTGCGCTCCAAAACCGACAAGCTGATGCTGGTGCCCAGCCCGGTCCGCGTCGCCACCGCCGCGCCCGTGACGATGATTTACGGCACCCAAGGCGCAACGGCCTTGAAGGGCATCGCCGAGGAAGCGCCGGAAGCCGTGCTAGGCACCCTCGACTGGACCGCCCCCGCCCCCTCGGTGGCGGAAAAGCGGATGGAAGCGCGGATGAAGGGATACGTCGGCGAGTCGTGCCCTGAGTGTGCAAATTTTACGCTGGTGAGGAACGGGACTTGTCTGAAGTGCGATACGTGCGGGAGCACGACGGGGTGTTCGTGAGGGGTAAGCCGGTTTGGACGATAACAAGTTTACTCTGAATCTGAGTACCAACGCTCATTTTCGATTCACATTTAATTAGGAGAAATTCATGCCTTACCTGCATAATTACAGGCTATTTATCAGCCACGCTTGGAGTTACAGCGACAATTACAATCGAATTGTAGAATTCTTGAACGCATCTACGCATTTCGAATGGACGAATTATTCAGTACCGGAAACTAAAGCATTCGAGACGAATACAAATTTCTCTTTAAGTGAAAAAATTAAAATGCAAATCCGACCAGTTCAGTGCGTAATTATACTGGCAGGAATGTATGTGGCTCACAGCGAGTGGATTCAATTTGAAATTGACGTTGCTAAAGCGCTCAATAAGCCGATTCTCGGAATTTTGCCTTGGGGTCAGGAACGAATACCAGTGGCGGTAGCCAATGCATCAAACAAAATGGTTGGCTGGAATACCGCGACAATAATTGAAGGTATACGGGAAATAACCCCATGATAGTGCTTAAACAATTCGACTATCCAGCGATTTATATCGCAGCAGATGTATCATCTAAATCGTATCAGAATAGATATATTTACGGTTTGATATGTGAATTTTCGCTAATTGTAATATTATCAATTCTAGCTCTTGATTTAAATAGTAGTGTCATTTATTTTTCTTTTTATGCCATATTATTTATTTTACTTTTTACATTGCTGATGTATCGCTCGTTCGCTAAACCAGAACAAGGCTGGTGTAATTACCCACCCCTATTTCAGGTCGGCAAGATCGCCGCTTGCGCCAGCGTGCCAAGGATTGTGCCAAAGGTTCCGGCACCGCGAAGTTTTGCAGTG
>JAYVYA010000506.1:0-3467 GCA_043784745.1 Hyphomicrobiales bacterium | reverse complement strand
GGTGACCATGTTGAAACGGCAACAAAATGCCCCTCCTGCGGGCAGGAGGGGCAAACCACGGGCGGGCTCAATAGCAGCGGCGGAAAACCCGGCCCCAGTAATTGCGGTAATACCGGCAATAGCGGCGGCGGCGGTAGAGCCGGTAGCGCGGCCGGTGCCGGAAATAATACCGGCGGCGGTGGTGGCGGCGACGCCACGCCCAATAGGCCTCGTCCACCTTGGCTTCGGCCATATCCGCATCCCTTGCAACCGCTGCAACGGCCGCATTGGCATCAAGCGGTTCAACGGGCGGCGTCAGCAGGGCCATGGCTTCTGCGGGTGCGCTGGTCAGGGCAACGGCTGCTCCGGTTGCGCAAAACAGGGCAGTGAGAAAATGTCGTCTGTCCATTGTCTACTCCTTGGTTAAAACAGTTCTGGCGCTGGTCCCCTGTGCCGCACCGGTTTGGCCGCTGCACCACCCAACGCATGTTGGCCCAAAGTTTTGCTGCTGGCAAGGCGGATTGCGGGTCTGGCGCAAAAGTGCACATTGGGTTAGCTTTTTGTCGTCAATTCAAATCTGGAACCGCCATGCTCAACTCCCTCTCCCTCTTCGACCTCTCCGGCAAAATCGCCCTCATCACCGGTTCTACGCGGGGCATTGGCCATGCCCTGGCGCAAGGGCTGGCGCAGGCGGGCGCGCATGTGATCCTGAACGGGCGCGACCCGGATGCGCTGGAAAACGCCCGCGCCGCCATGGCTGCCAAAGGCGCAAAGGTTTCCGCCAGCGCCTTCGATGTGGCCGACCGGGCGGCTGTGATTGCGGCGGTAGAGGCCATTGAGACGCACACCGGCCCGATCGGCATTCTCGTCAACAATGCCGGCATCCAGCGCCGGGGCGCGTTTGAGACGTTTCCGGAAGAGACCTGGCATGAGGTGATGAATGCCAATGTCCACGGCGTCTTCCATGTGGCCCAGGCCGTCGGTGCGCGGATGCTGCCGCGCAAAAAGGGTAAAATCATCAATATCTGCTCGCTGACGAGCGAGCTGGGCCGCGCTTCCATCATTCCCTACACCACCAGCAAGGGCGCAGTGAAAATGATGACCAGGGGCATGTGCGCCGAATGGGGCCGCCACAACATCCAGACCAATGGCATCGGCCCCGGCTATATCCGCACCGAGCTCAACAAGGCGTTGATCGAGGACGAAAAATTCTCCGCCTGGGTCTGCGCCCGCACCCCCGCAGGGCGTTGGGCCGAGGCGGAAGAGCTGGTGGGTGCGGCGATTTTTCTCGCCTCCAATGCTTCCGACTACGTCAACGGCCAAATTCTCTATGTCGATGGCGGCATGAGCGCGGTGGTCTGATGCGGCTCTGGATCAAAGACCCGCTGGCGATTTCGGCAGAATGCGCAGCGCGCGGGCTGGTGGTGGAACATGGCCGCATAGCCGAACTGGTCGGCGCGGGCCAACAACCTGCCGTACCGGTGGACAGCACCTTTTACGCCTCCCGCCACGTCATCATCCCCGGCCTCGTCAACGCCCACCACCATTTCTACCAGACGCTGACGCGCGCCCACCCGGCGGCCATAAACAAGCCCTTGTTCCCATGGTTGCAGGCGCTTTACCCTTTGTGGGCGCGGCTGAGGCCGGAGGAGTTCCGGCTCGGTGTGCGGCTGGCGCTGGTGGAACTGCTGCAATCAGGCTGCACCACGCGCTGCTGGCCGCGCACGGGCGGGCGGCACGGGTATTTGGGTGAGGCGACTTGAACCCTTGACTGCTACTGCTTTTGAAAATATTGTATTACCTGTTAATACCCAGGAGAAATAATATGGCGGTCTCCGTTAAGATTGGTGCGGAATTGAAAGGCCGCGTCGAGAGCCTTGCAAATTTGCGCAAGCGCTCGCCGCACTGGATCATGCAGGAAGCGATCAGCGAATATGTCAGCCGTGAAGAGGCGCGCGAGTCGTTTTATGCCGAGGCGATGGCTTCCTGGACACACTATCAGGAAACCGGGCTGCATCTCACATTGGCCGAGGTTTCGGCCTGGCTGAAAACATGGGGCAGCGAGGCCGAAACGGAAGCGCCCGCTTGCCACACGTAACGGTTTCACCCGCAGCAATTGCCGGAATTGTGCGATGCCGCAGGTTCCTTGCCGGCAGGTCACCTGCTGCGGCAGAACGGGCATCTGCGGTAATTGATGTGCAGTTGACACGTCTGGAAACAATGCCGGAGGCGGGTCGGCCTTATCGCAACGATACCCTGTTGCGCGAACTTGTGATCGAGTTTGGGGAGTCCGGTTATCTGGCACTTTACCGGTTTGACAAGGCGGCAGATACGGTAGTTGTCCTCGCATTCCGGCATCAGAAGGAGGCGGGATATTGAGACGGCAGGAGGGTTCGCCACCCCTATGGCCGCACATTGATTTTACCAGAGTCCCCATCACTCCAACCCCGCAGGAAGATATGAAGCTTGCCGCCAAGCGAATGAAGGAGATTGTGGAATGACGAAATCAAATCCCCATCTCGGCTCGACTTTTGAGAGTTGGCTGGACGCCGAGGGTATCCGTGAGGAAATTACTACAGCTGCCGTCAAAGCGGTGATCGCGCTGCAGATTGCTGAAGCGATGAAGACACAAGGCATCACCAAACCCGCCACGGTCGCACAAATGCATACCAGCCGCGCCCAGCTTGACCGCCTGATCGACCCCGGCAACAGCAGCGTGACGCTGGAGACGCTGCAAGGGGCGACGAGGATAGTGGGCGGGAGCTAAGGCTGGAGTTGGTTTAGGGGGGAGGGGGCATTTTCAGATTTTGTTTTCCGATATCAGATGGAGGCGGGGTATTGGTTCAGGGCTGAGAAGAGACGGGCCCGAAAAGGCGTTCGCTAATCCAGCCTTCCGGCTTTCGATCTTCGATTTGAACCCAACCCGCATCACGGCTCGACCTTCGAAAGCTGACTTGAGGCAGTTGGGACATTATCGGAGATCAATGTTGGCGATTTTTCGAGATTATGAGACTTTTGTTTTAAGTAATTGACAATAGATAATAATAATGCTGAAACAATAAACGTAATTTGAATGGCAATTGAGAGACCTACTTTTAAGGGGTCCAAAACTCCTTTATCAGTCCCTAACAATTCTTCAAGAAGAACAAGAGACGAAATTGCAATTATTGATCCCAATACTTGCAATTTTAAACCGGAATAATCCAAATGTTTTGTCCAATCGGGCCAATCTTCAGCTCTAACAGGGTGAATTTTCGAAACAAAATTCGTATAACCAACAAAAATAACCATTAACATTAGGTTCATAATGAGAACAATATCTACAACTTTCAGCGATTGTATTAGTATTTTTGTAGATTCTGTAAATTCTATAGTTATCAACATGACAATGTAATTACCCACCCCTATTTCAGGTCGGCAAGATCGCCGCTTGCGCCAGCGTGCCAAGGATTGTGCCAAAGGTTCCGGCACCCCGAAGTTTTGCAGTG
>JAYVYA010000505.1:0-4841 GCA_043784745.1 Hyphomicrobiales bacterium | reverse complement strand
TTCATGCCAACCAGCAGGAACAGCAGCACCGACAAGACTGACAGCGCCGCCGAGAACGGGAAGCTGATGCGCCGGAAGCGCATAAAGCCAAAGGTAGTGCCATCGGGGACAATGCGAAGCAGTTTCAAGGTTCCAGCCTTCTCTCAAATCGGCAGTTTGGTCGGACGCAGGTAGCGGTACCACATGGCGATCATCAGCCGCGTCATGGTGACGGCGGTGAAAATCGTGGTCAGGATGCCCAGAGCGAGCGTCACCGCAAAGCCCTTGACCGGACCCGAGCCCAGCAGGAACAGGATGACGGCGGCAATCAGCATCGTGACATTGGAATCCACAATCGTCGCAAAGGCGCGGTTGAAACCTGAATCGAGCGCCGAAATAATGGATCGGCCCATCTTCTGCTCTTCGCGGATACGCTCGTAAATCAGCACGTTGGAATCCACCGCCATGCCAATGGTGAGCACAATGCCGGCAATGCCAGGCAGCGTCAGGGTTGACCCCAGCAAGGCCATGAGGGCGAAGATCAGAATGACATGCACCCCGAGCGCGATGTTGGCGAAAACACCAAACAGGCCGTAGGTGACGAGCATGAAGGCAACGACCAGCGCAGTACCAAGGTAGGCGGCGCGCTTGCCTGCATCAATCGAATCCTGGCCGAGGCCGGGGCCGACGGTGCGCTCCTCAACAATGGCAAGGTTGGCAGGCAAGGCACCGGCGCGCATCAGCACCGCTAGCTTGGTGGTCTGCTCCACCGTGAACTGGCCGGAGATTTCACCCGAACCGCCGGTGATGGCGCCGCGAATGACCGGGGCGGAAATGACGTCGGCGTCAAGCACGATAGCGAAGCGGTGGCCGATATTTTCAGCCGAGACCCGGCCAAAATCCTGCCCGCCGCGAATGTTGAACTTGAAATTGACCACTGGCCCGCCGGACTGCGAGTTGAAGCCGGGCTGCGCATCGGTCAAATCCTCGCCGCGCACCATCACCTGCTTCAGTACCGGGATTTTTTCGCCCGTATCGACTTCGGTCAGGATTTCAAACTCATTCGGGTCGATGCCGGCATCCGCCACCAGCCGGAACGCCAGCTTGGCGGTTTTGCCGAGCAAATCCTTCAGCAATTGCGGATCCTGCAAGCCCGGCACTTCGACCAGGATGCGGTCAACTCCCTGACGCTGGATCGAGGCTTCCTTGGTGCCGATCCCGTCAATGCGGCGGCGCAGCACTTCGATCGACTGGTCAATGGCGCGGCGGGTCTTGTCAGCCATGCCGGGTTCGGTCAGCGCCAAAACAATCTGCCCGTCCGCCCCCTCGTTGAGCGTAAAGGTGGTATTGCTGCCACCGGTCAGGACACTGCCGAGCGGTTGCAGCAGGTTGCGCAGTTTTGGCAGGGCGCGGGCGCGGTCTCCCGCATCCGCTATGCGCAATTGCACACCCCGTGCCTGCACGCCAATGCCGCCGGTTAGCGGCACCTTCTCCTCGCGCAGCACGCGGCGCACATCATCGCGCAGATTGTCGATCTGGGTCTTGATCAGGGAGGGCGCATCAATTTGCAGCAGGACATGCGAGCCGCCCTGAAGGTCGAGGCCAAGCGTGATCGGGCGCATCGGCAGCCACGAAGGGGCTTTGGCCTCCAGTGCCTTGCGGGCCTCCATTGTCATCAGGCTTGGCACGACCATCAGCACGGCCAGCACAATCGACAGCAGGATGGCGGTTATTTTCCAGTTAGCAAAGCGAAGCATGGGTTTGTCGTATTTCCGTTAGCGCGGGCAGGTTTTCAGGCGGGTGGCCTATTCCTTGACCGGCTCGCCCTTGGAGCGCACATCCGCAATCATCTGGCGGGCCAGGCGCACGCGGACATTGGGCGCAATCTCCATCTCGACCTCGCCATCCTCGGTTGCCTTGGTGACTTTGCCGATCAAGCCGCCGGAGGAGGTGATGGTGTCCCCGCGCCGGACGTTCTTGATCAGCAGCGCATGATCCTTGGTCTTCTGCTGCTGCGGGCGCAGCACCAGAAAATACATGATCGGCAGAATCAGGATGAACGGGATCAGCGAGGAAAACAGGTCCGAACCGGCAGCCGGGCTGGCGGCGGCCTGGGCAAAGGCTGGCGAGATGAAGTCCATTCAATATTCCATGTTGTGTCAGGGCGTTGTGTCAGGGCGTTGTTTCAGGGCCTCCCGTTACCGGTTGCGGCCCGCGATTTTCGGGGCGGAACATAGCAGGCCAAGTTGCGAAAGCAATGGTGCACGGGCCTTTTGTGCCCGCCATGCCGGCCCGCCGGATTTCCAGTGCGTAAAAAAGCTGGAATGGCAGGGAAAACGCCGGTGTTAAAAGCTTCCGGAATGGACAAGGGAAAAGTTTGGCTGTAAACCAAACAATGTTTTGTAAAACTGCGAAACTTTATTCTTTGGACTGAAGTTCTGGAATAAATCCGGTATGCGGCGGCCTTGCGGCCCTGCCCGGTCCAAACTTGCGGAAGACATTATGCAACAGCACGAACCCCGGGACTCATCCGAATCAGTTGCCCTGCTCCTCGAAAACCAGCTGTGCTTCGGCCTGTACGCGGCTTCCCACGCCATGACCAAGGCCTACCGGGGGCGGCTGAAACTGCTGGGCCTGACTTATCCGCAATATCTGGTGATGCTGGCCCTGTGGGAGAAGGACGGGCGCACGGTTTCGGAACTTGGGCAATCGCTCTGCCTTGATTCCGGCACGCTCAGCCCGCTGCTCAAGCGTCTGGAGGCGAGCGGCCTTGTTCTCAAGACCCGTTTGGCGGGGGATGAGCGGCAGGTGGAAATTTCCCTGACCGCCAGGGCGGATGCGTTGCGCCAGCCCGCCATTGAGATGCGCAAGGAAATGGTGAAGCTGATCAATATGAGCGACCAGAGCATCCATTCGATGCGGGCCGAGCTGAACCAGCTGATCACCGCGCTGGCGCTGGACCATGCGGAAGAACCGGCTGAAAGAGCGGCCTGAATTGCGCTTGCGGCACTAGCCGCTGACCCGCGTTTGCGTTAATGAGCGGTAATGAGCCTCATTGTTTCCAGCCAGACGCTGGCGGATGTTTGCCTCCGCCTGGCCAGCCATGATTTTGTTACGGTAGATACCGAGTTTCTGCGCGAAACGACGTTCTGGCCGAAACTTTGCGTGGTGCAATTGGCCGGCCCGCAGGAAGCGGTGGCGGTGGATGCCCTGGCTGAGGGCCTGAACCTCTCGCCGCTGTTTGCGCTGATGGCCAACCAGGCGGTGACCAAAGTCTTCCATGCCGCGCGCCAGGATCTTGAGATCATCTGGAATCTCGCCAAAATGATTCCGGCCCCTTTGTTTGACACGCAGGTGGCGGCCATGGTCTGCGGCTTTGGCGACCAGGTTTCCTACGGCGATCTGGCCCAGAATATTTGCAAGGTGACACTCGACAAATCCTCCCGCTTTACCGACTGGGCCCGCCGGCCGCTGTCGGAAGCGCAAATTGATTATGCCATTGCCGATGTCACGCACCTGCGCGACATCTATCAGGCGCTCAACGCGCAATTGCAGCGCTCGGGCCGCCTGTCCTGGCTGGCCGATGAAATGCGGGTTTTGTCCGCGCCATCGACGTATGAGCAGCACCCAGAAGATGCCTGGGAGCGTTTTCGAAACCGCGCCCGCAAGCCGCGGGATCTGGCGCTGCTGATGGAGCTTGCCGCCTGGCGCGAGCGCGAGGCGCAAGCACGCGACGTTCCGCGCTCGCGCGTGCTGAAGGAAGATATTTTGATCGAGATCGCGCTGGCCGCACCGCGTTCGGTGGAAGCTTTGGCCAATTTGCGGGCTTTTCCGCGGGGAATGGAGCGCTCGAAGGCGGGAACCGATATTCTTGCGGCCATTGAGCGCGGCCTGTTGCGCGACCTCAAAAGCCTGCCCCGGATTGACCGCAACAACCGCAGCAATGGCGGAGCGACGGTGGAACTGCTGAAAGTGCTGCTGCGGCAAGTGAGCGAAGCCAATGGCGTCGCCGCCAAAATGATTGCCACCGCCGAAGATCTGGAAGCGCTCGCCAACTCGGATTCCGCCGATTGCATGGCGCTCAAGGGCTGGCGGCGCGAGATTTTCGGGCTGAAAGCGATTGAGCTGAAGCACGGGCGGCTGGCGCTGACGGTGGAGGACGGGAAAGTTGTGACGCTGGAGTGGAATGAGGCGGGCGTGAAGAATGCCATGACCGTAAAATAAGCTGTTAGAGCGTGATGTGTTTTATCTGAATCACCCGCCACTTCCCTTCTCCCCTGCGTTCGAGGCTGGCGCGAAGCGCCGGATGAGGGGTATGCGAAGCAGGCTAGTTGATTGATCCAAGATCATATTTCGCAATTCGCACTCTGCATCCTGCGCTTCGCGCTACCCCTCATCCGGCCCAAGCGGGCCACCTTCTCCCGCAGGGGGAGAAGGAAAGAAACCGAAATAAAGATCATTGTCCGTCCCGGAGTTTGACAGGCTCGATATGTTGATGGTGAAAGCACTTGCGGCAAGGCAAGTTTTACAAAACAAAATTTGAATAACAAACTTCGTTGTATTATCGCTCCAAAATAACGACATGAATTATTTACCCTACCCCACCTCGATCACCGGGTCCCGCCCGATCAGCCGCGCCAGTTGTTTCAGCCGCGTGGCCAGCCGGTCGCTGGCCAGATCACGCAGCTCGGGGGGCAAGGTCAGCATCACCTGCGTCTTGGTGCAAATCATCGGCACGCGCGGCAAAATGCCGGGCATGGCGGCGGTGACGATATAGGCTACCCGCAAGGCGGCACCGAGCAGGCGGGCCCGGTCGAGCAGGCGCGGGGTCACCAGCATGCGAATTTGCGGGTTGACGTCCT
>JAYVYA010000504.1:0-7259 GCA_043784745.1 Hyphomicrobiales bacterium | reverse complement strand
AGCACCAGATGGAATGTGCCATTGGCGAGCGCATCCAGTGCGGCCTCGCCATCATTGACGACCTCGACCTGATGCCCGGCCTTTTCAAGGATGCGAGCGATGACTTTTTGGTTAGTCCGGTTATCCTCTGCCAGGAGAATACGGCGGCTTCCGGCTTGGGTGGCCCCATCGTCGCGCCGCCGCCGGGGCGCAGGTGCATAGCCAGCCATGTCCAGCGCGTTTGCCAGCATCTCCTCCTTCCACGGGCGCGGCAGACAGGTGGCAAACAACCGCCGGGCCGCAGCCGAAACAATCGCGGTGTCATCGCCGGGGAGAAGGGCAATCATTAACACCCGGTCAGCGAGGCTCCCTGACGCTATTTTAGCGGCGAAGGCTTCCAGTCCGTCGCCCAGAATTTGCGCGTCGAGGAACAGGACCGGTTTTTTGGTGCGCTCCTGGGCTGCCACGGCGATGAAGGCGCTGACTTCCTCACCGGTGCTGGCGCAGGCGACAGGTCCGGCGAGCCGCTCAATGTCCGCCTTAAACAATTGATCGTCCGTGCAAAGCAGGATTGTCCGGCCGGACATGGGGAGCGGGCGAACCGCTGTGTCCGGCCCGGCGGCCAGTTCGGCCTCAATCTCGAAGCTGAAACGGCTGCCCTGGCCCAATTGGCTATGCACCGAGATCTGCCCTTTTTGCGCCCGCACCAGCTGGCGCGCAATGGCAAGGCCAAGGCCAGTGCCGCCAAACCGGTCGATGATGGTGGCGTCGGCCTGGGTGAAGGTCTCGAAAATGCGCGATTGCGCTTCTTCGGCAATGCCGATGCCGGTGTCGCTGACTTCAAAGGCCAGCACAATTCTTTTGCCCGCCACCAGCGTGACGCCAGCAGAAATCAGCACATGGCCGGTCTCCGTGAACTTCACCGCATTGCTGGTTAAATTCAACAAGGCCTCCTGCAAATGGCGCTGGCTGGCGATGATGTGGCGCGGCGTCGCGGCGGCTATGTGCAGGGCCAGTTGCAACCCTTTGGACCTCGCCTCAATGGCCAGCATGTCGCGCGTTTCGGCCAACAGCGCATGCAGGTCTATGGTGGTGCACTCAAGCGGCAATTTCTCAATTTCAGCGCGAGAAAAATCCAGCAGCGAATTGATCTGGCGCAGCAGGGTCCGGCCCGACGAACCGATGGTGTGGGCCATTTCCCGCTGTTCCCGGTCCAGGCTGTGATCCTGCAGCAGATCGCTGAGGCCGATGATCGCGGTCAGCGGCGTGCGCAATTCGTGGCTGACACTGGCCAGAAACAGGCTTTTGGCCGCATTGGCCTGCTCGGCCTGGCGCTTGGCTTCCGAAAGCTTGCGGATGAGCACGCCGACATAGAGCGGGAGCATGACCAGCCCGGCCAGCAAACCGAAGGCCAGCGTTGCATGCAATCGCCAGAACGGCGACAGCAGGATGACGCAACTAAAGCTGGCAACACCCACCGCCATCGACAGCGCCAGATAGGGCAGGCCGAAACGGAAACCATTGCCAAATATTGTCCATAAAAACAGTGGATAAAGAAAAGCCGTCACCCCGCCGCCCACGTAGGAAACATAGGAAATCATCCCCAGATCAAGGAAAATGGCGAAGCAGCGGCGGAACCTGGAGATGCCGGGCTGGTATAGAATATGGGCAAACAGACCAAGGCTGAACACATTATAGCCAACAAACAGCAGGTTGGTCAGACCGAAGACCTCATAGGCTTCGGCCATGCCGGAGCGCCCGGCAATGATCAGGTAAAGGAATACGATGCTGTTGAGAATCAGGCGGTTCAGCGTCATCTCATGTTCGCTGTCGGCCCGCCCTTTCAGTCTGGAGCGAACAAAGGCTGGCCATTGCCGGACGGGGGGCACGCGTCTGCCCCCGGGCCTGGGCTTGGGGCTGGTGCGACCGGCCAGCATCAACATCTACGCTGACCTTGCGAGAGGCGCGCCGCTGTAGATCAGGGCCCGGAACTCGCTGGCTGGCATGGGACGCCCGAAATAATAGCCCTGCACCTCGTCTACGCCCTCCGCTGTCAGCAAATTGGCCTGTTCCAGGGTTTCGACGCCTTCGGCGACGATTTTCAGTTTCAGGCTGCGGCCAAGCGTGACGATGGCTTTGACGATAGCCATGTCATTGGTATCGACGGCGAGGTTGCGGATGAAGCTCTGGTCAATCTTGATGCGATGGGCCGGAAAGCGCTTGACATAACCCAGCGATGAAAAGCCGGTGCCAAAATCGTCAATCGAAATGCTGACCCCCAAGTTTAGAATCTGTTTTAAGTCAATGGCAACCGCATCAATGTCATGCATCATGATGCCTTCGGTCAATTCCAGGTCGAGAAGCTGGGGGTTAAAACCGGTATCTGCCAGGATGCGCGCCACCAGCAGCGGCACCGTGCGCTTGCGGAACTGGACGGGAGACATGTTGACGCTGACCCGCAGGGGCGGCATGCCGGGCTTTTGCCAGGTCTTGGCTTCGAGGCAGGCGGCCCGCAATACCCATTCGTTGATCGGGAGAATCAGGCCGGTTTCCTCAGTTCGGCTGAGAAAAACGCCCGGTGCGACAATGCCATGTCCTGGCCGGCGCCAGCGGATCAGGGCCTCTGCCCCGATGATTTCCCGCGTCACCAGATCCAGCTGCGGCTGGTAATACAGCACGAATTGCTCCTCCTGCACCGCAGTGCGCAATTCATTGTCCAGCATCGCCTCGGTCCGCGCCCGGGTCTGCATATCCGCTGCGTAAAAGCAGAACAGGTTGCCGCCGTCTGCCTTGGCCTTGTACATGGCCAGATCGGCATTTTTCAGCAGATCTTCGGCGTCGGCCCCGTCCGTCGGGTGCAGGGCGATGCCAATGCTGGCGGCAGCCGCCAGGGCTTCATTTTCCGAATGCGAACATTCGGAAACCACAATGAGCACGCGCTGGGCGAAGGCGGCGGCATCCTCGCTGTTGGCAACATCGGTCTGGAGAATGGCAAATTCGTCGCCGCCGAGCCGTGCGATCAGGTCCGAATCGCGCATGCCGCCTCGCAAATGGTCGGCGATCTTTCGCAGGAAGCGGTCTCCGGCCGAATGTCCGAACAGGTCATTAACGCGCTTGAAACCATCGAGATCAATCAGATGCAGCGCAAAAAGCTTGTCGCCGCGACGGGCCCGGGCAATCAGTGCCCGCATGCGTTCATCCATCAGCACCCGGTTGGGCAGACCGGTGAGCTGGTCATAATGGGCGAGGTGTCGCAGCCGCGCCTCCATTTTTTTGCGGGAGGTAATGTCCAGTGACGATGTCAGCACACCCCCGACATTGCCCTTGATGTCTTTAAGCGGGGCTTTGATGGTCAGAAACGTGCGCCGGGTGCCATTGCTGTCGGTGAACTCCTCCTCAAAACTGGCGAGCGGCTTGGCGGTTGTGACGACAATCTGGTTCAGTGCCTCGCTGCGGGCCTTGTGCTCTGCCCCAAACATGCAGGCTGCCGTGCCAATTTCCACTTCCTTGGGTGCCAAACCGGCAAAATTGGTCTGGTAGGCATTGACGAACAGCAAGGTCCCATCGGGTGCATTGGCGCTGATCATGGCGGGCAGGGTATCGATGACCTGGGCAAGGCGCTCAGAAGAATCGCGCAGGGCGGTCTGGCGCGAGCGCTCGCTGACTTCCAGCTCGCGGGCCAGCGACACCGCCCGTTTGGCTAGCTCCACCTGCTGGCGGTGCATTTTCAGCAGGTTGCGGGCCCGCGTGACGAATTCATGATGATCGACAGGCGAATGCAGGAAATCGGTGGCCCCGGCTTCCAGCGCGCGCAGCCGGAACGAGCGTTCCTCATAGACAGTGATGACCACCACCGGCACATCCTGGGCGGACGGTATCTGGCGCAAGTGCCGCACGAATTCGGCCCCGTCCATTTGCGGCATTTTGAAATCGGTGATGACCAGTTCGGACGGGTTGTTCTCCAGCCAGCCCAAAGCCTCGGCGGGGTCGCCGAAAGCCTTGACGGTGACGCCTTCTTCGATCGAGGTGGCCAGCTTGGCAAAGATATTCCGGTTCGTGATACGGTCGTCGATGATTACGATGGAAGCCATGAAGATGATCCCAGTGCGTTTGCCATGCAGGCAGTGTCTCATTGCCTGACAGATTTTTTAGGTTTTGCAGTCAGTTGCGCTTGTGCCCCGCCTACGGGCAATTCGGTCCCGTCCAGGATGTTGCTACAATCTATCAACCCGATTAAGTAATTGATAAAAATCTGAAATTCCGTAACGGCAATTTGTTCTGGGATGGTGGGGGCCGCACATTCGGGCCGGAGCGAATGGCGATCAAGCCGGGTTCAGCGTGCAATGGGTTTGCCAGTCGGCGCTGTCGCCCATGGCGTGTGGGGGAGGGGGTTTTCCTGGCCCGACGGCCATTGAGGCAAACAAAAAGGCCGCACCCTTGGGCGCGGCCTTGTCGTTCCCAGCGGCTAAACCGGGCGGATTAATGTGCGATATTGGCCCAGATTCTCCGCTTGACCAGCAGCAGCAGGAACGCAAACACCGCAAGGAAAATCATCACCTTCACGCCGAGCCTTTTGCGCTCCTCCAGCCTGGGCTCCGCCGCCCACATCAGGAAAGACGAAACGTCGCGCGCGGCCTGCTCGCGGGTGAAGACTGTCTTGTCATCATAGAAGGCGGGGTCGCCCGGCTTGTTGGTTTTTTCGTCAAACAGCAGGTTCAGCGGGTTGGCCATGGCAATCTTGTGGCCGGGATAGACGGCGTTATAATAGGTGCCTGCGGGCAGGTCATAGTCCTTTGGCGGCTCCACATAGCCGTTCACCAGCAGCGAGTAGATATAATCCACGCCCTTTTCCTGGTAGGCCGTGAGCGGAAGCATGTCGAGCAGGAAGCCGGGGAAGCCGCGCTCGTAGCTGCGGGCCTTGGCCAGCAGTGACATGTCTGGCGGGGCCACGCCCAGCGTCGCTGCAGCGGCGGTCGCATTGGGGTAAGCCCACGGGAAGGCGTCGGACAGGCGCCCCTTGCGATCGACAATGTCGCCCGTGTCATTCATGTCCCTGATCTTGTCATAGGAGGCGGCCAAAGCCTTGATCTGGCCATCAGTAAAGCCGGGGCCAGACTTGTCCATGAGGTTGCGGAACGAGATCAGGCTCAACGCATGACAATTGCTGCACACCTGCTGGTAAATCTTGAAGCCGCGCTGCAACTGGACCTGGTCATAGGAGCCCAAAATGCCGGCAAAGCTCCAGTTTTGCCGCACCGGCGTCATTTCCTGCGCTTCTTCGGCGCTGACCGGTGCGGCAATGGCGAGCGACAGGCCCGCCGCCAGCGTGAGGCCGAGGAGTGCGGATTTGATGGACATGGAGCTGGCTTTCACTTGGCTGAATCTGGTCACGCGTCACCCCTTCACATTCGGTTCGGCATTGGCATTTTTGGGCATGCCGCCGCCCCCGCCCAGCACCGCGTCAGCAATCGAGGCTGGCACCTGCAACGGCGTCTCGAACAGGCCGAGCAAGGGCAGGATGATGATGAAGAAAGCAAAATAATACCCAACCAGCAGCTTGGACACCAGAACAATGCCGTCCGTCACCGGCTGGGCACCCAGATAGCCCAGCGTGATACCCGTGATGACAAAGGCCCAGAAGAACACCCGGAACACCGGACGGTAAGCGCCCGAGCGCACCTTGGACCAGTCCAGCCAGGGCAGGAATGCCAGCACAATGATCGAGGCGAACATGGCGATCACGCCGAGCAGCTTGGATTCGGGCAAGGCGCGGAGGATGGCGTAGAACGGCAGGAAATACCATTCCGGCACGATGTGCGGCGGCGTCACCAGCGCGTCAGCCACCTTGTAATTATCCGCATCACCCAAAGCGTCGGGCACAAAGAAGACAAACCACGCAAAGAAGATCAGGAAGCAGCTGAGCGCGAACCCGTCCTTGACCGTGAAATAGGGGTGGAAGGGCAGCGTGTCCTTCTCACTCCTGGCTTCAATGCCCGCCGGATTGTTGGAGCCGGGCACATGCAGGGCCCAGATGTGCAGCGCCACTACCCCGGCAATCATGAAGGGGAGCAGATAGTGCAGGGAGAAAAAGCGGTTGAGAGTGGGATTATCCACCGAGAAACCGCCCCACAGCAGGGTGGTGATGCTGTCGCCCACCACAGGAATGGCGGAAAATAAACTGGTGATGACGGTGGCACCCCAAAAACTCATCTGGCCCCAGGGCAGCACATAGCCCATAAAAGCGGTGGCCATCATCAACAGGAAGATGATGACGCCCAAAATCCACAGGATTTCGCGCGGCTCCTTGTAGGAGCCGTAATACAGCCCGCGCAGCATGTGGACATAGACGGCAATGAAGAACATCGATGCGCCGGTGGCATGCATGCGGCGCAGCAGCCAGCCGTAATTGACATTGCGCATGATGCTTTCAACCGAATTGAAAGCCAGCGTTACTTCCGGAGTGTAATGCATCGCCAGCACGACACCGGTAATGATCTGCGCCACCAGCATGAAAGCCAGAATCCCTCCGAACGTCCAGAAATAATTCAGGTTGCGCGGGTTGGGAAACGCCACGAAGGCCGAATGCGCCAGCCCCATAATGGGCAAGCGCTTCTCAAACCAGCGGCCTAAAGCGCTGGAGGGGATGTAGGTGGAGGGTCCGCTCATGGTAATCTCTCTGGCATTATTGGCTGGGGCCGCGCGAGGCGGCGCTCACCCGATCTTCAGGGTCGTGTCATTGAGGAAGGAATAGACCGGGACTTCGAGGTTTTTGGGGGCCGGGCCGCGCACCACGCGCCCCGAGCCATCATATTTGGAACCATGGCAGGGGCAGGTCCAGCCCTCGCTCTCGCCCGAATTGGCAACGGGGATGCAGCCCAAGTGGGTGCACACGCCAATCACCACCAGCCAGGCCGGGTTCTGCTTTGTGCGGGCCGCGTCGGTCTGCGGGTCGAGCAACTTTTCCTTTGGGTCGGCCAGTTCGGCAATTTCCTTGGCCGAGCGGTGGCGGATGAACACGGCCTTGCCGCGCCATTTGGCCTTGATCATCTGGCCTTCCTTGATCGGCTTCAGGTCCACTTCGATCGAGGCCAGCGACAGGGTCGAGGCATCCGGGTTCATCTGCGCCACCAGAGGCCAGATTGCCAATGCGCCACCGACCACGCCCACCGCTCCGGTGGTCAGGTTCAGGAAATCCCGGCGGGAGGGCTCAATCAGGGATGCTTGCGACACGAATGGCTCCTTGAACAATGACTAAAGGTATCTAGTGCTGCGCCGGGGTG
>JAYVYA010000503.1:0-8476 GCA_043784745.1 Hyphomicrobiales bacterium | reverse complement strand
GCCCGAACCCATCACCAGCACGCCCTGCTCGCGCAAGGATGCCAAAGCCCGCCCCATGGCGACATGATGCGCCGCGCTCATCTGCGGCTGCACCGAGAGTTGCACCACCGGCACATCGGCACCGGGATACAGCAGTTTCAGCGGCACCCAGGTGCCATGATCATAGCCGCGCCCGGTCACCGTCTGCGCCTTGATCCCGGCCTTGGCCAGCAAATCCGCCGCTTCCAGCGCCAGACCGGGCGAACCGGGGGCATGATACTGCACTTTGTACAATTCCGGCTCGAAACCGCCGAAATCATAGATCATATCGGGCTTTGGGTCGGCGGTCAGTAGCGGCGTGCCGCTCTCAAAATGCGCGGTGGCAATCAGGATGGCCTTCGGCTTGCCCAGCTCCCGTCCATAGGAACCCAGAAAATCCCGCGCGGCAGAATTATGCAGGATCAGATTGGGCGCACCATGCGAGACGAACAGGCTGGGGAATGTGGATGCACTGGCCATGACAGCTCCTGTGAGGGGGAAAATGTTTGCTGCTTTGCGACATAATCGTCGCGGGACAGCTTTGCCCTTGCATTCCCGCAATCGGTCTCTTGCCCCTGCCCTATTCTGCCGCCGCCACCCATTCGGGCCGGCCACGCACATCCTTCTCGGCCTTGAGCAATTCGGCCACCAGAAACGCCACTTCAATCGCCTGCTCGGCATTGAGGCGGGGGTCGCAATAGGTGTGGTAGCGGTCTTTCAGCTCGTGGTCGCCGATGGCGCGGGCACCCCCGGTGCATTCGGTCACGTTCTTGCCGGTCATTTCCAGATGCACGCCGCCGGCATAGGTGCCCTCGCTCTGGTGCACGGCAAAGAAGCTGCGGATTTCACCCATGATCTTGTCAAACGGCCGCGTCTTGTAGCCGCTGGCCGATTTGATGGTATTGCCGTGCATCGGATCACACGACCAGACCACCGAGCGCTTCTCGCGCTCCACGGCGCGGATCAGGCCGGGCAGGTGGTCGCCGACCTTGTCGGCCCCAAAACGGCAGATCAGCGTCAGCCGGCCGGGCTCATTGGCAGGGTTGAGCAAGTCAATCAGCTGCAACAAGCCGTCCGGCTTGAGCGAAGGACCGCATTTCAGGCCGATCGGGTTCTTGATGCCGCGCATATATTCAATGTGCGCATGATCGGGCTGGCGCGTCCGGTCCCCCACCCAGAGCATGTGGCCGGAGGTGGCATAGGGATCGCCCGTGGTCGAATCGATCCGGGTGAAGGCCTGCTCGTAGCCCAGCAGCAAGGCCTCGTGCGAGGTGTAGAATTCTGTCGAGCGCAGTTCCGGATGCACCTCGGGGTCGAGCCCGATAGCGCGCATAAACCCCAGGGTTTCAGTGATGCGGTCGGCCAGTTCCTGATAGCGGCCCGATTGCGGGCTGTCCTTGACGAAGCCGAGCATCCAGCGGTGCGCATTTTCAAGATTGGCATAGCCGCCAGTAGCAAAGGCGCGAAGCAGGTTCAGCGTAGCAGCCGACTGGCGGTAGGCATCGAGCTGGCGCGCCGGGTCGGGAATACGCGCTGCGGGCGTAAAGGCGTCACCATTGATGATGTCGCCGCGATAGCTCGGCAATTCCACATCGCCGACCTTCTCCATGTTAGTGGAGCGCGGTTTGGCAAATTGCCCGGCAATGCGGCCCACCTTGACGATGGGCGAACCCGCCGCAAACGTCAGCACCACCGACATTTGCAGGAACACCCGGAAGAAATCACGGATATTGTCAGCGGCATGTTCGCCAAACGCCTCGGCGCAATCGCCGCCCTGCAACAGGAAGGCGTCGCCAGCGGCCACTTTGGCCAGTGCCTTCTTCAGCTTGCGCGCCTCGCCGGCAAACACCAGCGGCGGAAAACCGGCGAGCTGGCGCTCGACATCCCCCAAAGCTTTCAAATCGGGGTAGATTGGGGCCTGCTCTATCGGCCTGGCGCGCCATGAATCGGGGCTCCAGCGGGACTCTGCCATTACACTCTCCTAAAAGCCGCTCAGCTGGCGACCACTTCCATCCACGAAAGGAAGTTACTTTACAGAAGGCGCGGGGGAATTGCGACATGGAAATGCGGGTTTTAAGCTGCATCTTCCGTTTGCAATGCGCGCTGCACGGTTTCGGGCGCATAGGCAATCAGCTTGAGGAAATTACGCGCGGGCAAATCCGGCTGGCGGCGGCCTTGCTCCCAGTCCCGCAATGTCGCGGGCGAGAGGTGAAACCGTTGGGCAAATTTGTCCTGCGACAGTTTCAAGCCTTTGCGAATGGCGGCCACATCCAGCTTTTCTGGTGCAAAAACGCGGGCGGGCAGCATCTCTCCCCGCGCAATAGCCAGAGCCTCTTCAACGCTTTGCAGAAGTTCGGTGCCGAATTTGGTCATGTCAGGTGCTCTTCAAATGACGGTGGAGGCGGAATTGGGCCAAAAGTTGCGGAAGCATTTTGGAGAGTTGGTTGCGTTCGGCTTTTGACAGATTGACCGCCGACCGCTTGTCGATCAAGGCCAGCAAAAACACCGGGATATCTGTGCCGCCAAAATAATGGATCGTGCGGAAGCCGCCACTCTTGCCTTCCCCGGCTCGCGGAAAGCGCAATTTGCGCAGGCCGGATGTTCCCGAAATAATGTCCCCCGCCATGGGATCCGCAGCCAGAGTCGCCGCAATCATCTGAACTTCTTCGTCAAACAACCCGGCCCTGTCTGCCTGCTTTTGAAACATGGGTGTAAAAAGGACTGTTTGCACGATTATTAATATACGGCAATGCCGGATAATATGCAATCGATTTGTTGCGAGCCTATGGCATTTTCAATTACAATTTATTGCTGACCATTCACCGGAAGTCGCGTTGCGCACTTGCGGGAAGGCAAGGGAGCGGCCCGCAGTCATCCCCTCAAAAAATCTCCCGCCTTGCTTGCGCCAGAACAAGCTTGTGCCACACTGCACTGGCAATTGCCGTGGTGGCTGACTGATTCAGCCGCTCCCATATCCCTGTGGTTCCCCTTGTCCAATTATTCCGCCATTCTGGCTTTGCTCGCCTCGGTTTTTCTGCTGATTGCGGGCAATGGCCTCGTCAACACGCTGGTGCCGTTGCGGGCCTCGCTGGAGCATTTTCCGCCGCTCGCCATTGGCCTGATGGGGTCGGTGTATTTTGGCGGCATGCTGGCGGGCACACTGGCGGCACCCGCCGTATTGCGCCGCACCGGGCATATCCGGGCCTATTGCGCGTTCATCTCGCTGGCGATCATCACCACATTGGCCTTGCCGGTGTTTGTCGCGCCGCTGCCGTGGATTCTGCTGCGCGGCGCGCTTGGTTTTGCCTTTGCCGGGCTGTATGGCGTGATCGACGGCTGGGTCAGCGCCAAATCACAGAACGAGAACCGTGGCCGTGTCTACGGCCTCTACCAGATTGTCAATTTTTCCGGCAGCGCGGTGGGCCAGCAATTGCTGGTGCTGGATGATTCGCGTTCTTTTGCGCTGTTCTCGCTGGTGGCGGGACTGTTTGCGCTGGCGGTGCTGCCGCTGGCGTTCACCAGGGCGGAGGCACCCGCCGTGCCGGAAGTCTCGCGGCTGCGCATTCTCTGGCTGCTGAAAATCTCGCCGGTGGGGGCGATGACGGCTTTTGTCGTGGGCGCGGCCAATGGCAGTTTCTGGGCATTGTCCCCCGTCTATGGCCTGGGTATTGGTTTGAGGCCGGAATCCCTGTCCCTGTTCCTCACTGCTGTTGTCGTTGGCTCGGCCATTGCCGTTTGGCCCATCGCCCGCCTGTCAGACTGGATGGACCGGCGCAAGCTTGTCGTCTTCTCCAGCACCCTTGCTGTGGCAGCGGAAACCGGCTTGTGGCTGGGGGCGCATTTTGACCCCCTGCTGGTCGCCGGGCTAGGTTTTGCACTCGGCTCGGGTGCCATGGTGCTCTATACGCTGGCTGTCGCCCAAACCAATGACCGCGCCGGGCCGTCCCAGGCAGTCATTGTCACCTCCGGCCTGCTGTTTTTGTATTGTGCCGGGGCTATCCTGTTTCCGCCGCTGGGTTCTGCCCTGATTGCCCGGTTTGGCCCCACCAGCCTGTTTGCCATGAATGCCGTGCTGCACCTCAGCCTGGTGGTTTTCACCCTCTGGCGCATTCTGGCGCGCCAGCAGGCAGCGCCGATGCCGCGTCCGGAAAGCCCGTCCAAGGGCCGGGCGGGCATGCCCTGACCTTCAGGCGGTATGGCGCGCGGTGCGGGTACGCATGGTCACCAGTTCCTCGGCGGCGGTGGGATGAACGGCCATGGTAGCGTCAAAGTCCGCTTTTGTTGCCCCCATCTTGACGGCAATGCCCAGCAATTGCGCCATTTCCCCGGCCTCGTGGCCCAGAATATGCACACCCAGCACCCGGTCACTCCCGCCGTCAACGATGATTTTCATCAGCGTCCGTTCCGCCCGGCCCGACAAAGTCGCTTTCATCGGGCGGAACCCGGCCGAATAGATATCGACAATCTTGTGGGCCGCCCGCGCCTGCGCCTCGGTTAGCCCCACCGTACCGATTTCGGGTGTGGTGAATACGGCGGTGGGGACATCGGCATGGTCCACCCGCATCCTCCTGCCCCCAAATATGTTGTCGGCAAAGGCATGGCCTTCGCGGATGGCAACGGGGGTGAGGTTGATGCGGTTGGTCACATCGCCCACCGCATGGATCGAGGCTACGCTGGTGGCGGAATATTCGTCGACAATCACTGCGCCGGCCGGGTCAAGTGCCACGCCCGCCGCTTCCAGCCCCAGCCCGGCAGTGTTGGGGGAGCGTCCGGTGGCGAGCATGATCTGGTCAACCTCCAGCGCCTCGCCCCGTGTCAGGCTGACCCGCAGCGCACCGGCGTGCCGCTCAATCCTCGCGGGCAGCGTGCCAAAGCGCAGGTCGACGCCCGCCTCCTTCAGCGCATCGCGCAAACCGCTCCGCATGTCCTCGTCAAAGCCGCGCAGCACATTTTCGCCGCGCAGCATCAACGTGACCCTGGCACCGAGCCGGGCGAACAGGCTGGCAAATTCCACCGCAATATAGCCGCCGCCGACAATGGCGAGGCGCAGCGGAAAACGGGCGAGATCGAAGATTTCGTTGGAGCTGATTGCCAGCTCCCTGCCCGGCCCATCCGGCTCCATCACCGGGGCAGCCCCGCTGGCAATCAATATGTGTCTGGCCCGCACCAGCCGCCCGTCTGCCTTCAGCCGCACGAGTTGCGGGCCTTCCAGCATGGCGCGGCTTTCGGCTATCGCCACCCCGGCCTTGAGCAGATTGGCGCGGTAGAGGCCCGACAGGCGGGTAATCTCGCGCTCCTTGGCCGCCACCAGTCTGGACCAGTCGAATTCCGGCTTGGCGCCAATCCAGCCAAACCCCTCCGCATCCGCAAAATCATCGGCAAAGCGGCTGGCATAAACCATCAGCTTCTTGGGCACGCAGCCCCGGATGACGCAGGTGCCACCGATGCGGAATTCCTCCGCCACCATGACCCTGGCACCGTATCCCGCCGCAATGCGGGCGGCGCGGGTGCCGCCCGAGCCTGCCCCGATGACAAACAGGTCCACATCAAACTGGTCCAACCCGCGCCCTCCGCTCAAACTGTTCAAATCAGAGATCGTGGCCCTTTTTCTTCATCTCGTCGCGCACCCGCTGCGACATCTGGCCGCCGAGGGCCGTGCGCCATGCATCCATGCCCACCACAATCTCATCGAGAACGACCGGCTGGCTGGCGACATATTTCTTGCCCGACGCGCTGTTAAAAAATGCCGCAACATCCTTCATTTCCGCATCGCTTAGCTTGGTGGCGAAGACATTGGCGGCAATATCGACCATTTTGGCGGTCTGCGGCGTAAATTCAGTTTCAATGGCGGCCAGAACCAGTTTCAGATCCGGCAGCAATTCAGGCCGGGTGCGGGAAATGGACTGGCCAATCTGGTTAACCAGTTGCGGCACAATGCCGTCAAACGTGCGGCCCATGCCCGAACCCGTGACAATCTGGCGGGCCAGAACCAGCTGGACCTCGGTGGGCACGGGTGCAGCCGCCTGCTGCGCCAGGGCGGAGGAACTGGCCAGCGCCAGCGCCACAACAGCAGCGGTGCCAAGGTGGCGCAAGAAAATCAACATGGAAACCTCACTTGCCGGAACCAGCCCGGCGGGATGGAGAAAATACCAGGCGTTGCGTCAGCCAGTCTGGCCAAGCACCCGCACGCCGTCCGTATCGCCGATGATAACAGCGGAAGCAAGGCCGATGAACAGGCCATGTTCGACCACGCCGGGAACGGCAAACAGCGCGGCGGAAAGCCTTTCGGGATCCGCAATCGAGCCAAAGCTGCAATCGAGCAGATAATGCCCGCCATCGGTCACAAAGGCCGCATCTCCCGGCGTGCGGCGCAGATGGATGGCACCCCCGCAACCCGCCGCCCGTGCCGCCTTTTCCAACAGCCGACGGGTTGATTCCAGCCCAAACGGGTTGACCTCCACCGGCAAGGCAAAGCGCCCGAGCCGCGTGACCTCCTTGGAGCGGTCAGCGATGACAATCATCCGGGCGGAAGCCGCCGCCACGATTTTCTCGCGCAAAAGCGCTCCGCCGCCGCCCTTGATCAGGCGCAGCGCCGGATCAAACTCGTCCGCGCCATCAATCGTCAGGTCTAGTTGCGGCGTCTCGTCCAGCGTTGTCAGCGGTATATGCAACTTTGCCGCCTGGGCCCGCGTGGCTTCGGATGTCGGCACGCCAATAATGCGCAGCCCTTCGGACACACGATGCCCGAGCGCATCAACGAAAATCGCAGCGGTGGAGCCGGTGCCCAGCCCTATTTTCATGCCAGTGCGGACAAATTCCAGGGCGCGCAGCGCGGCAGCTAGTTTTGCGGGGTCTGGATGGGTCATCCTTGTGGAAGTAAGGATTTGAGACCGGGTTGGCAAGAAATTTCAGGATGGCGACGCCCGGCAACACCAAAGCCCCGCAGGGGACAGATGATTTCTCCCAGCCCCGGATCACGACCTGATTGCCCGGAGCACGTAGTTCCTGCGCCCGTCAGCAGCATCCACCCTGTCCCCTGTGCGGTCGAACATCGCCTCGGACCTGACAAGTGCAAGGTCGGCTTTTGCGGCCAAATATACCATTTTTGTCTCGTCGGCGGCCCACCGGCGCGTCAGCGGAACCACAAACCGGCCCCAGCGGTTGCGACGCCTGACCAGAAACCTCGCATAGGCAAGCGCAAAGCCAAACCCGCGCGCCCGCAGCACGTAAAGCCATGCGCGCATGACATTTTTGTAAATTTTTGGCTTGCGGGCACCGGACGGCAAGTCGCTGATGATCAACCTGCCCGAGGGCTTGAGGCTGGCTGCCAGATTTCCCAGGGCGGCGATGACTTGCGCGTCGGTGCCCAGCAAATGCAGGGTGCTCCCAAGGATAACGACATCAAAGTGTGAGGCCAAAGCTGCTTCAACGATATCGACGACGTCAAAAACGATTCCATCCGGCGTCGCAGTAATGCGACTTCGTCAAGTGAAATCACCGACCCGAATCGTTGCCCTGCAATACCAGCAAGCGAGGCAAGGAAACGGGCGTCGCCGCAGCCGATGTCCGCCACGCTTTCGCCCGGTCGAACATTGGCCAGGGCGGCGAGTGCCAGCATGACATTTTCCGTGCGGCCTGTGTCCAGCCCACGCCCGGTCAGGTTGTGAAGCTTGCCCGACCGGGCAGCATCGCGGTAACTTTGCAGTACATTCTTGCGCGGTCGTGACGGAAGATAAATGGTCACGGGCCAGCCCCTACAGGCCCGCCAGCAGCAAATACTTCATCTCGACAAATTCTTCGACCCCGTGCCGCGACCCCTCGCGGCCAAGGCCCGATTGCTTGACCCCGCCGAACGGGGCAACTTCGGTGGCGATAATGCCGGTGTTGATGCCGACCATGCCGTAATCCAGCTCTTCGGCCACCCGGAACACCCGCCCGATATCGCGGGCATAAAAATAGGCGGCGAGGCCAAATTCAGTGGCATTGGCCTGGGCGACCACATCAGCCTCGTGCGAAAAGCGGAAGACGGGGGCGACCGGGCCAAACGTTTCCTCCCGCGCCACCAGCATTTTGGGGGTGACGCCGGACAAAACCGTCGGCTCAAAAAAGGTGCCGCCCAAGGCATGGCGTTTGCCGCCGACCAGCACTTTGGCACCTTGCCCCAAAGCATCGGCAATATGGGCTTCGACCTTGCTGACCGCTTCCGGGTTGATCAGCGGCCCCTGCGTCACACCTGATTCCACGCCGTTGCCAACCTTCATTTTGGCCACCTCGCCCGCCAGCTTGGCAACAAACTCGTCATAGACGCCATCCTGCGCATAGATGCGGTTGGCGCAGACGCAGGTCTGGCCCATGTTGCGGAATTTCGACAGCATCGCCCCCTGCACGGCGGCATCGACATCGGCATCATCGAACACGATGAACGGAGCATTGCCGCCCAGCTCCAGTCCGACTTTCT
>JAYVYA010000502.1:0-2559 GCA_043784745.1 Hyphomicrobiales bacterium | reverse complement strand
GGGGCGAACCAGCCCCGACAGCATGTCCAGCGCCCGGGCGGCCAGCTGGCCAGCCTTGCGCATGGCCGCAAACGCTGCGGGGCCGTGCAATTTGATTTGTCCGGTTTTTCGGACTGGCACGAGTTCAGCATCAACAAAGGTCATTTTTAATCGCAATTTTGGCAGCGGGCAGAAGCGAAAATAAGCATTTGCGCGGCGGGTGCAAGGGATTTGCAGAGGCAACCCGGCCAACGCAGGGCTAATCGGGTGCGGCGCACCCATGCAGCGCTGGCTTTGGCCGTTGGCGGATGCTAAGCGCAGCACAGTCACATGCCAGAATAGAAACCACCGCAGCCCAATGGTCCATACACGATCCGCCTACGTCGTCAAAAACGATCTTTCGGCTTTTGGCCGGTATGCACCAGCAGGCGTGGTGGCAAAACTGCTGCAATGGACCCGGCAGGCCTCCACCGGCTGGTCGGGCAAGCGCCGGGCCTTCTTCCTGCGCGGGCTGGCGGTGCGGGTGCTGAAGGGCACGCCTGTGGACGTGCAGGCTCTGGGGGCCAACATGCGTCTCTACCCCTACAATAATGTCTGCGAAAAACGCATCCTGTTCACCCCGCAATATTTTGATGCGGAAGAGCGGGCGTTTCTCAACGAGCGGCTCCGGAGCAATTTCGTTTTCATCGACATTGGTGCCAACATTGGCGGCTATTCGCTGGCCGTGGCCGCAGCGGCAAAGTCAGGTGCCCGGATTCTGGCGATTGAGCCGCAAGCGGAAATATTTGAACGGCTGGTCTATAATATCCAGCAAAACGGCTTTGCCGGTATCAAGGCGCTGAATTGCGCCGTGGCGGACAAGGATGGCGAGATCACCCTGTTTGTCGATGCCCACAACCGGGGGGAAACCTCGATGCGGATTGTCAATTCCAGCAACGCCACCCAGACCATCCGCGTGCCCGCCCGGGCGCTCGCCTCGCTGGTGGCCGAGGAGCGGTTCGAGCGGGTGGATGCGATGAAGCTGGACGTCGAGGGGGCGGAAGACCTGATCCTCGAAGCCTATTTCCGCGATGCGCCGCCCGCCTTGTGGCCACAATTTTTGTTGATTGAGAATGCGCCGACCCGCTGGGCGATTGACCTGAAGGGGCTGGTCGAGCGCATGGGCTATCGTGTCGCCTTGCGCACGAAGAACAATCTTGCCTATGAGCGCGCATAGCGGCCCGTGCCGCCAGACGGGAATGTGAGAATGCCAAACACCGAAACCGTCAGCGCCGCCATTCTGGTGATTGGCGATGAAATATTGTCGGGGCGCACCAGGGACAAAAACACCGGCACCATTGCCGACCATCTGTTTGCGCTGGGGATTGACCTGCGCGAAGTCCGCGTGGTGGCCGATGTGGAGGAGGAGATCGTCGCCGCCGTCAACGCCTTGCGGGCGCGCTATACCTATGTGTTCACCACCGGCGGCATTGGCCCGACGCATGATGATATAACCGCCGACGCCATTGCCAAAGCCTTTGGCGTGACGATTGACGAAGACCCGCGCGCCATTGCGCTGCTGTTGCAGCGCATCAAGCCCGAGGATTTGAACGAGGCCCGCCGCCGTATGGCGCGGATACCGGCGGGGGCGGAACTGGTCGAGAACAAGATTTCCAAAGCCCCCGGTTTCCGCCTCGGCAACGTCATCGTGATGGCCGGCGTGCCCTCGATCATGCAGGTGATGCTGGAGGCGGTGACACCGCACCTGCGCACCGGGCCGCTGACACTAGTCGACAATATTGAGGCGCATCATGTGCCCGAAGGGGCTTATGCCGCTGAACTGGGCGCGATTGCCGCGCGGTTTCCTGGCCTCTCCATCGGCTCCTATCCCTCGATGGTGGACGGGAAATTCCGCAACCAGATTGTGGTGCGCGGGCGCGCGGCGGATTTGGTCAAGGCGGCGGGGGATGAAGTCCGGACGATGGTCGCCGGGCTGGAAAAGGCGAGGGCATGATGGCCGAACCACAGGGCAACAAGGCCTTTCCCGTCTCCTGGGACCAGTTCCACAGGGATGCGCGGGCGCTGACCTGGCGGCTGGCCGGGGCCGGGCCGTTTCAGGCGATTGTCTGCATTACCCGCGGCGGCCTTGTGCCCGCCGCGATTGTGGCGCGCGAACTCGGCATCCGCGTGATCGAGACAGTCTGCATCGCCAGCTATCATGAGTACAAAAATCAGGGCGGCTTGCAGGTGCTGAAGGGGATTTCGCCCGATGTGGTGAAACTGGGCGATGGCACGGGCGTGCTGGTGATTGACGACCTGGTTGATACCGGCAACACCGCACGGATTGTGCGCGACATGCTGCCCAAGGCGCATTTCGCCACAGTCTACGCCAAGCCGCTGGGGCGACCGCTGGTGGATACATTTATTACCGAAGTGTCGCAGGATACGTGGATCTATTTCCCCTGGGACATGGGCCTGACCTTTCAGCCGCCGATTGCCAGGGATGCGGCGGGGTAGGGGGATCAAACCGGACCGCGCACTTCCAGTGCGCCCTTGCAGTGCGCCCTTGCGCGGCGGGCAATATTGTTAAAGTATAATCCG
>JAYVYA010000501.1:0-7341 GCA_043784745.1 Hyphomicrobiales bacterium | reverse complement strand
CAGGAGCACCGCCGCAACCTGTTCACGCGTGCCCTGTTTCAGCAATCCTCGTCATTGTTCCGGCCTGGCCTGTGGGGCGATGTCATCAACGGCCTCCCGCATGACTGGCGGGCGACGCAGACGATGGCGTCGGACTGGCTGGCCAATGCCTCGCGCCAGCTGGAAGGCTGGCGCCTGCCGGTGCTGGTGGCGACGATGTTGATGCTGCTGGCGCTGGTGTGGCCGGTGTTCATCATGGCCTGGCGGGTAGCGGCCCGCAAGGCGGAGCGGGCCAACCCGACCCGGCTGCACAATGTCATTGCGGCCTGCCTGGCCGGCATCATCGTGGTGTCATTGCCGTTTGTGCTGCTGGCAGCGATTTTCGGCATAGCGTCGGGGTTTGAGCTGGGCAGCGGGCCGGTGCGCCCGCTGATGCTGGCCTTTGCCGGGGGAACGATGCGCGTCGCCATTGTCGCGGGCCTCGCCATCGCGCTGTTTGTCGCGCCCCGGCCAGACTGGCGGCTGCTGCCCGGCACCGGCGCGCGCGCCGACATTCTGCTGCGGCTGGCAATCACGGTTGCTGCCTTTGTGTCGCTCAGCAAATTGCTGTCCGCCGGGGCCGATGTCATCGGGGCGGAGCTGCCGCTGGTGGTGGCCGTGCGCGGCACCGGCGCACTTATGGCCGCGCTGCTGCTGATGCGCGGCCTCAACAGCCTGTCGCGCGAAAGCGGCGGGCAGGATGTGGAGGCCATTGCCGGGCGCAAGGGCCTGCAGGGGCCGCTGCGGCTCCTGATCTGGCTGGTGGTGCTGGCGGTGCTGTCCTCCGTTTTCATCGGCTATATTGCCTTTGCCGTCTTCCTTCTCGACCAGATTGTCTGGATTTTCGCCATTGCCGCCGCGCTCTACCTGCTGCTGGCACTGGCGGAGGAGGGGATTCCCGCCGTGCTGGAGCCGGGTGCTGCGGCCGGACGGGCACTGGTCTCCGCAATTGGCATGCGCCACGAATCGCTGCGGCAATTGGCGATTTTGCTGACCGGCACGGTGCAGATGGCCATGTATGGCGTTGCCGCCCTGCTGGTGCTGGCCCCCTGGGGGGTTCAGTCGGACGATTTTGCCGGCACGCTGCGCACGGCGTTCTTTGGCTTCAAGGTCGGCGAAGTCTCGATCTCGCCCTCAAATATCATCATCGCGCTGCTGCTGTTTGGCCTGGCGCTGGCGGTGACGCGCGCGGTCCAGCAATGGCTGGAACTGCGGTTTTTGCCGCATACCCAGCTGGACCGGGGCCTGAGGAATTCCATCCGCACCAGCCTCGGCTATCTCGGCTTTGTGGTGGCGGCGGGGCTTGGCCTGTCGCATCTGGGGCTTGGCTTCGAGAAGCTGGCGATTGTGGCGGGTGCCCTGTCGGTCGGCATCGGCTTTGGCCTGCAATCTATCGTCAACAATTTTGTCTCCGGGCTGATCTTGCTGTGGGAACGGGCGATCCAGGTGGGGGACTGGGTGGTGGTGGGCGAGGAGCAAGGCTATGTCCGCCGCATCAACGTCCGCTCCACCGAAATAGAGACGTTTGAGCGCTCGACGGTGATTGTGCCCAATTCCAACCTTGTCTCCGGCGTGGTCAAGAACTGGTTGCGCGGCGACCGGATCGGCCGGATCAAGATTGATTTGAAACTGAATGCAGGCGCGAATGTGGAAGCCATGCGCGATTTGCTGGTGGCGGCGGCCAAGCAGCAGGAACTGGTGATCAAGATACCGGCTCCCATGGTGCTGTTTGCCGATTTGCTGGAATCGGGCGTTAAACTGGAACTGACCTGCTTTGTCGAGGATGTGGAAATGGCCGGCCGGGTGCGCAGTGATTTGCTGTTTGAAATGCACAAGCGGCTTGTGGAGCGTGACCTGATGAAGGCGCTGGCCAGTGCGAATACCGGCCTTGCCGGCCTGAAAAATCTGCTGCAGCCGGAGGCTCCGGCCCCCGCCAAAACCAGCTAGCCTCAACCGATATTGCCATGGCTGCCCCGCCCTGTTCCGCTTTCCCCGCTGCGCTTGGATTTAGCCTTGCCGGATGCGCCGCGCCGCCCGCAGTGACCGGCAATCACGAGGCGGAGGCCTTCGCCTCGCTGGCCAGCGAGGGCGTAATAGTGGAGCGGCGGCGGCGCGCGACCTGATCTCAATTTACCGCGCCCCGCGTTCAGCGCATTCCCGCGCGGCAGCGAGGCCGGCGACGCCGGCCCCGATCACGGTAACGCGCATGACGGTCATTGCGCCGCCGGCACGTAGAGCGCGCCGCCCTTGTCGATGAATTCCTGCGATTTCTCCGCCATGCCTTCCAGCGCCGCGCGTTCGTTTTCGCCCATCGCAAGAACCTCGGCGCGCAAGTCCTGGGTAATCTGCATCGAGCAGAATTTCGGACCGCACATCGAGCAGAAATGCGCGACCTTGTGCGCCTCCTTGGGCAATGTCGCATCGTGGTAGGCGCGCGCCGTGTCGGGGTCGAGCGACAGGTTGAACTGGTCCTCCCAGCGGAAATCGAAACGCGCCCGCGACACCGCGTCGTCACGCATCTGCGCCGCCGGATGGCCCTTGGCGAGATCGGCGGCGTGCGCCGCGATCCGGTAGGTGATGACGCCGGTTTTGACGTCGTCGCGGTCGGGCAGTCCCAGATGCTCCTTCGGCGTCACATAGCAGAGCATGGCCGTGCCGAACCAGCCAATCATCGCCGCACCGATTCCCGACGTGATGTGGTCGTAGCCCGGCGCAATGTCCGTCGTCAGCGGCCCTAACGTATAGAACGGCGCCTCGCCGCATTCCGCCAGTTGCTTGGTCATGTTGACCTTGATCTTGTGCATGGGCACGTGGCCCGGACCTTCGATCATCACCTGGCAGCCCTTGGCCCAGGCAACTTTGGTCAATTCTCCCAGCGTTTCGAGTTCGGCGAATTGCGCAGCGTCATTAGCGTCGGCGATGGAGCCGGGGCGCAGGCCGTCGCCCAGCGAGAACGACACGTCGTATTTGCGCATGATGTCGCAGATGTCGCCGAAGCGCTCGTAAAGAAAACTCTCCTTGTGGTGCGACAGGCACCAGCGCGCCATGATGGAGCCGCCGCGCGAGACAATGCCGGTGACCCGCTTTGCGGTGAGCGGCACGTAGCGCAGCCGCACGCCAGCATGGATGGTAAAATAATCGACGCCCTGTTCGGCCTGCTCGATCAAAGTGTCCTTGAACACTTCCCAGTCGAGTTTGACCGGATCGCCATTGACCTTCTCCAGCGCCTGATAGATCGGCACTGTTCCGATCGGGACGGGCGAATTGCGGATGATCCAGGAGCGAATGTTGTGGATGTTGCGCCCCGTCGACAGGTCCATCACCGTGTCAGCGCCCCAACGGATCGCCCAGACCAATTTCTCGACCTCTTCGGCCGCGCCGGAGGTTACGGCGGAATTGCCGATGTTGGCGTTGACCTTGACGAGGAAATTGCGGCCGATCGCCATCGGCTCAAGCTCGGGATGATTGATATTGGCGGGGATGATGGCGCGTCCGCGCGCGATCTCCTGACGCACGAATTCCGGCGTCACGAAGGCGGGGACGCACGCGCCAAAGCTCTCGCCGTCGACGATGCGCTCCGCCGCGGCCTCAACCGCGCTCTCGCGCGCCAGATTCTCGCGGTGCGCGACATAGGCCATTTCTTCCGTGATGATTCCCGCACGCGCGAATTCGAGTTGTGTCACCAGCGTTCCAGCAGCACCGACGCGCAGAACCCGCGTCGCAGGACATGGCGCAACCAGGCGGTCAGGCGCGACATTGCCATTGTCCTCCGCGCGCACCGCCCTGCCGCCGGTTGTTTCGAAGCCGCGCGCTGCGATCCAGTTTTCGCGCACGGGCGCAAGCCCCGCCGAAAGGTCGATGCGCGCGTCCGTCTCCGTGTAGGGTCCGGAGGGATCATAGACGCGCACCGGCGGTTCGCTGGCGGTGGTAAGGGCGATCTCGCGGAAGGGCACCCGAAGCGCCGGATGCGACGCCGGCGCAGCATAGACTTTGCGCGAGCCGTAAATCGGGCCTGTGGTGACGGAATTGGGCGACGCCCCCAGATCTTTGGGGCTCAGATGGGTGTTCATGGCTCTCCTCCCTGACGAAAACAGGAGACCCGGAATACGACGATGTTGGGGGCGGACGCGCAATGCGTGAGCGTCCAGAATTCCCGTTCCTCCGCCGGTATGACCCGGATCAGGTTCAAGGGTTCGACTCGCGCCATCTCAGCCCCTTGCGGGACACCCCTCGGAATAGAGCAAGGTTGCAACGCTTGAAGGCCAATGTCAATCGCGGCGGCGCGGATGTGGCGGGCGCGGTGATGATCACCGGCCAAAGCGGCACCACCCTGACCCTGCCGGGGTTGAACAAGGCGACTTTGAGGGCGCTGGCAGGGGATTTTGGGGTGGTGTGAGGGTAGGCGAACAGCCTGCGGCGAATATTGATTGCCGCAGGCTCCCCTCAATGATTATCCCTCGGCACCCCCATCGTCTGCGCCACCTGCTGGTACTTCTCCGCCCCCTTCAAAATCATCCCCTCGTCAAACTGCGCCACCAGGTCGCGCTGGATTTCCTGCCAGGGGGTCTGGCTGGCGGGGAATTTGAAGCCGCCGGCTTTTTGCAAGGAAGCGTGGCGGGCGGCGACTTCGGCAGCGGGGATCAGGATGTCGGCGCTGTGCTTCCTCAAATCGATCCGCACCCGGTCGCCCGTCTGCAAAATCGCCAGCCCGCCGCCCGCCGCCGCCTCGGGTGAGGCGTTCAAAATCGACGGCGAGCCGGAAGTGCCCGATTGCCGCCCGTCGCCAATGCAGGGCAGCGCGTGGATGCCGCGCTTGATGAGGTGGGCCGGGGGCTGCATGTTGACCACTTCTGCCCCGCCGGGGTAGCCAATGGGGCCGGTGCCGCGGATGAACAGCAGGCAGAATTCGTCGATGTTGAGGCTGGGATCGTCAATGCGGTGGTGGTAGTCCTCCGGCCCCTCAAACACGATGGCGCGGCCCTCAAACGCTTCGGGGTCGCTGGGGTTGGACAGGTAGCGGTCGCGGAATTCTTTCGAGATCACGCTGGTTTTCATCACCGCATTGTTGAACAAATTGCCCTTGAGCACAATGAAACCGGCGTCCCGCATCATCGGCTTGTCAATCGGCCAGATCACGTCGGCGTCAAGGCTGGCGGTTTTGCGGCAATTGTCGCCAATGCCCTTGCCGTTGACGGTCAGCGCATCCTCATGCACCAGCTTCTGCTTCATCAGCTCATGCACCACGGCGGGCACACCGCCGGCACGGTGAAATTCCTCGCCGAGATATTTGCCAGCGGGCTGCATGTTGACGATCAGCGGTACCTTGTGGCCGACGGTCTCGAAATCCTCAATCTCCAGGGGAACGCCGGCCTGGCGGGCAATGGCGATGATGTGAATGGTGGCATTGGTAGAGCCGCCAATCGCTGAATTGACCACGATGGCGTTTTCCAGCGCGGCGCGGGTGAGAATGTCGGAGGGTTTAAGGTCCTCCCAGACCATGTCGACGATGCGCTTGCCGGTCTCGTAGGCCATCTGTCCGCGCTCGCGGTAAGGGCCGGGGATGGCGGCGCAGCCGGGCAGGCTCATGCCCATGGCTTCGGCCAGAGCGTTCATGGTCGAGGCGGTGCCCATGGTGTTGCAATGGCCGACGGAAGGGGCAGAGGAGGTGACGATTTCCATGAATTCCTCATAATCGATCTTGCCCGCCGCCAGCTCTTCGCGGGATTTCCACACGATCGTGCCGGATCCGGTGCGCTCGCCCTTGTGCCAGCCATTGAGCATCGGCCCGCCGGAGAGGACAATGGCGGGAATGTTGACGGTGGCCGCCGCCATAATGCAGGCGGGTGTGGTCTTGTCGCAGCCGGTGGTCAGCACCACACCGTCGAGGAAATAGCCATAGAGCGTCTCGACCAAGCCGAGATAGGCGAGGTTGCGGTCCAGCGCTGCCGTGGGGCGCTTGCCGGTCTCCTGAATGGGGTGCACCGGGAATTCAAAGGCAATGCCCCCGGCGGCGGTGATACCTTCGCGCACCCGCTTGGCGAGTTCGAGATGGTGGCGGTTGCAGGGCGAGAGGTCGGAACCGGTCTGGGCAATGCCGATGATCGGCTTGCCGGAGCGCAATTCGGCTGGGGTGAGGCCGAAATTGAGGTAGCGCTCCAGATACAGCGCCGTCATCCCCGGATTTTCCGGGTTGTCGAACCATAATCTGGAGCGCAGGTCGCGCTTGGCCTTTTTGGGGGCCGCAGCGCCATTGGTTGCGTTGGAATGGGCAGGCATGATTTCCTCGCTGGCGGGTGTTTGCGATAACATGCGCCTGGACGGGAGTGAAAATCAACCGGATTCACGCCGCCCTGATGGTTGGGATGGCGCTGACGTCGGTGGAGCGCTCGGCATGCCACAAATCATGCTCCGCCTGCATGCGCATCCAGACAGCGGCACCGTCGCCGAAAAGCTTGCCCAGGCGCACCGCGACCGAGGGGGTCACGCTGTGCTTTCCGGCGAGAATGTCGTAAAGAGACTGGCGGGACAGACCAATGAGAGCGGCAATTTCGACCTTGGTTTTGCCGGTGCCAGGGATCAATATTTCCCGCAAAAGCTCGCCGGGATGAGCCGGCTCGACGCTCGAATGGCGAAGCATTCTAATGGCCATGATAATCCTCCAGTTCCACATCGGTTGCATCCCAGCCAAATGTAATCCGCCAGTTTCTGGATACCAGAATTGAATAGCGGCCTGCCAAATCGCCTTTCAGCGCATGGAATGACAGGCCGGGCAAATCCATTTGTTCAGGTGCGGTCGCTACATCGAGCCGTGAAAGAATCAAGCGGATGCGTGCAACCCAGTCCGGACGCAAGGCACTGGCATCACCTTTTGTCCAGTAGCGTTTCAAAGCCCGGCTTTTAAAAGCGACAATCATAGATGTAAGGTAACGGTTTACAAAAAGTGTGTCAACGGTCGGTCTGGGTCGTAAATATTTTGGCAGGAAGTGATGAGGGATTACACCCTTGTGCACGTGCTTTCCCCCTTATGTGCTGTATATCATCTTAAATGATTGAAAAATCCGGCATCTCTGCTTCCAACAGGAAAGCGCTGCGCTTTGCACCGCTGCTGCTGGTTGCGGCCGGCATGGTTTGTGCCTTGTATTTCCGGCCCGACAAGTGGTTTTCGCCGGAGCAGATCCTCGCCCGCAAGGAGGAGCTGACCGGCTTTGCCATGGAGCATCTGGTGCTGGCGGGTGCCGTGTATGTTGCGGCTTATGCGCTGTGCGTGGCTCTGTCGGTGCCCGGCGCAGCCTTCCTCACGCTGGCGGGCGGCTTCCTGTTCGG
>JAYVYA010000500.1:0-4250 GCA_043784745.1 Hyphomicrobiales bacterium | reverse complement strand
GCCAGGGCCTTTACATGAAGGTGGCGCAGGTGGTGGCTGAGGAATTTCATGTCGATGTGGCAAAGGTGCGCATCAGCGCCACCAACACCGGCAAAGTGCCGAATACTTCGGCCACTGCCGCCTCCTCCGGCACCGATCTCAACGGCAAGGCGGCGCAGGCGGCGGCGCAGGCGATCCGGCAGCGGCTCGTGGATTTTGCCGCCGAAAAACATGCGGTAGCGCCAGAACAGGTGGTTTTCCTGCCCGGCCGCGTGCGCATCGGCAACATGGAAATCCCCTTCCCCGAACTGGCCCGGCAAGCCTACATGGCCCGCATCCAGCTCTCGGCGACCGGTTTTTACAAGACGCCGGAAATCCATTGGGACCGGGAGGCCGGGCGCGGCCAACCGTTCTATTACTTCGCCTATGGTGCCGCCTGCAGCGAAGTGATCGTCGACACGCTGACTGGCGAATACCGGATTGACCGTGTCGATATCCTGCATGATTGCGGCAAATCGCTCAATCCGGCGCTCGACATCGGCCAGATTGAAGGCGGCTTTGTCCAGGGTGCCGGCTGGCTGACAACCGAAGAGCTGGTGTTTGACGCGCACGGCCGCCTGCGCACCCACGCCCCCTCCACCTATAAAATCCCCGCCTGCGGCGACCGCCCGCGCATTTTCAACGTCACCTTGCTGGACAATGCGGATAATCCAAAGGACACGATCTACCACTCCAAAGCCGTCGGCGAACCGCCGCTGATGCTCGCTATTTCCGTGCTGCACGCCCTTTCCGATGCGGTGGCCAGCGTCGGCGGCCACAAGATATTCCCCGCCCTCGACGCACCGGCGACACCCGAGCGGGTGCTGATGGCCGTGGAGCGGGTGCGGGCAGGCAGCCAGTGATACGGCAAAGCCCGGACCGCGCACTTCCAGTGCGCCCTGGCGCGGCGGTGAATTTTGCCAAACCTGCCACGATTGTTGCAGCGGAAAGGGCGCACTGGAAGTGCGCGGTCCAGAGTATGGCGCAACCCGGACCGCGCACTTCCAGTGCGCTTTTGCGCGGAGGTGAATTTGCCAGACTTGCCACGATGGAAGCCGCGGAAAGGGGCGCACTGGAAGGGTGCGGTCCGGGATGATTGAATGATGCTTGCGCTTTCCCTCCTCACCTCCCAGCCCGCCGCCCTCGTGCGTATCACCCAAGCCCGGGGTTCCACCCCGCGTGACCAGGATGCGATGATGGTTGTGTCTGCCACCGCCACCGCAGGCACTATCGGGGGCGGGCAGGCGGAGTGTCTGGCGATTGCGGCGGCCCGCCGTCTGCTGGCCGGGGACCAAAGCCAGTCCACCCTTGATATTCCCCTTGGCCCCGAAATCGGCCAGTGCTGCGGCGGCCATTTGGCATTGCGGATTGAACGGGTAACGCCTGCCATTCTGGCCGAAATCCGCGCCAGCGAGGCGCAGGCGGCGGCATTGGCCCCGCTGGTGATGATCTACGGGGCCGGGCATGTGGGCCGGGCGCTGGCCCAAGCCCTCTCACCCCTGCCCTTTCGCACCCGTCTTGCCGACAGCCGCGCGGCGGAATTTGCCGCGCTGGCGGCACCGGGCGTGGAACAGGTGCTGACGGATGCACTGGTGGCGCTGGCGGAAAACGCCCCGCCCGGCGCAGCCCATGTCATCCTCACCCACAGCCATTCCCTCGACAGCCTGATTGCCGCCGCCTTGCTGGAGCGCGGCGATTTCGCATATCTCGGCCTGATCGGCTCCAGGACCAAACGCGCGGTTTTCGAGCGCGCCTTCCGCGAAGCCGGCCTGCCCGAGGCGCAAATCGCCCGCCTGACCTGCCCGATTGGCGGCACAGCCGTGCGCGACAAGCGCCCGCAGGTTATCGCGGCGCTGGTGGCAGCCGAACTGATCGGAGTTTTGCGGTAAATAAAGCTTCCGGGCAAAATTCAGCTTGCAACCCTGCGGCGCAGGTTGTGAATACAGCTCACGAACCCGCAATTGCATCGCAACATTCGAGGCCCGCATGGCTGCCCAGACCTACCCCCGCGACATGGCCGGCTATGGCCGCCACCCGCCACAGGCCAACTGGCCCGGCAAGGCCCGCATCGCCGTTCAGTTTGTGATCAATTACGAGGAAGGCGGCGAGAACAATATCCTGCATGGCGACAAGGCATCCGAGGCTTTCCTGTCCGAAATCGTCGGGGCGCAGCCCTGGCCCGGCCAGCGCCACATGAACATGGAATCCATCTACGAATATGGCTCGCGCGCCGGTTTCTGGCGACTGTGGCGGATGTTTACCGCCCGGAAATTGCCCGTGACAGTGTTCGGTGTCGCCAGCGCCATGGCCCGCCACCCCGATGCCGTGAAGGCGATGGAGGAAGCGGACTGGGAAATAGCCACCCACGGCCTGAAATGGATTGATTACAAAGATGTACCCGAGGGCGAGGAAGCACGCCAGATTGCGGAGGCGCGCCGGGTTCATTGTGAGCTGACCCGGCTGCCCCCGCTCGGTTTCTATCAGGGCCGCACTTCAGAAAATACATTGGCGCTGATCATGGCGACGCAGGATTATGTCTATTGCGCCGATACCTATGCCGACGAGCTGCCCTATTGGCAGGCAGGCCCGCATGGCCCGCAACTGATGGTGCCCTATACGCTGGATGCCAATGACATGCGTTTTGCCGCCATTCAGGGTTTTAACTGCGGCGACCAGTTCTACACCTATCTCAAGGACAGTTTTGACACGCTCTATGCCGAGGGTGAGGAGGTGCCCAAAATGCTCTCCATCGGCCTGCACTGTCGCCTCGTGGGCAGGCCGGGCCGCGCCGCCGCACTGGCACGCTTCCTCGACTATATTGCGGGCCATGAGAGGGTGTGGGTGGCGACGCGGCTGGCCATTGCCCGGCACTGGATCAAGCATCACCCGCCCGCTGGCGGCTACCAGCCCGGCCACATGCCGCGCGCGCTGTTTGTCGAAGTGTTTGGTGAAATATTTGAGCACAGCCCGGACATTGCCGAAGCCGCGCACCGCAAGGGTCTGGATGCCAGCCACAACAGTGCCGCGGGGCTGCATCAGGCCCTGTGCGCCGCCATGCGTGCCCGCCCGGACGCCGCCCGGCGCGCCCTGATTCTGGCCCATCCCGACCTCGCCGGAAAACTCGCCATGAGCCGGCAGCTGACCCGCGATTCCAGCAAGGAACAGAATTCAGCCGGGCTGGACCGCCTGACCGCCAACCAGTTGGCCCGTTTCACCATGTATAACGAGCAATACCGCGAGCGCTTCGGCTTCCCCTTCATCATGGCCATCAAGGGCAGTGACAAGGCAACCATCCTGAAAGCCTTCGAGGCGCGCCTCAGCAATAGCGAGGCGGAGGAATACGCCGAAGCGCTGCGCCAGATCGAGCAGATTGCGTTGTTGCGGCTGAAGGATATTTTGCCGGTGTAGAGGCGGTCGCTGACCGCCTTGTGTAAATGCGCCAAAATCGGCAATCGGCGAACGGCGGTGAGCGACCGCCTCGGCATTCTGCGATGACAGCAAACGGAGATTGAAGCAATGATCGCCTACACGCTCGAATGGGGCAGCATGATGCTGCGCTGGCTGCATGTCATCACTGCCATGGCGTGGATTGGCGCGTCGTTCTTCTTTATCCATCTCGATGCCAGCCTGCGCGCCGCCAATGATATCCCCAAAGGCACCGGCGGGCGCACCTGGCAGGTGCATGGCGGCGGCTTTTATGAAATGCGCAAATATCTGGTGGCCCCCGAAACCCTGCCCGCCGAAGTGACCTGGCACAAATGGCAGAGCTACTGGACATGGATTTCCGGCTTTGCCCTGTTGATGTGGGTCTATTATGCCCAGTCCGAACTCTACCTGATTGACCCTGCCGTGATGCAGCTGACCCCGTTGCAAGGCGCTGGCATGGGCATTGCCGCGCTGGCGGGGGGCTGGCTGTTCTATGATTTCCTGTGCAAGTCACCGCTGGGCCGCAACGATATTGTACTGGCGATTCTCGGCTTCGCCTATGTGGTCGCCGCCAGCTACGCTTTCGCGCAGGTATTCTCCGGACGCGGCGCGATGATCCATACCGGCGCGCTGATGGCAACGATCATGACCGCCAATGTGTTTTTCGTCATCATGCCCGGCCAGCGCAAGGTGATTGCGGCGCTGGAGGCGGGCGAAGTGCCGGATCCGAAATACGGCAAGGCCGCCAAGCAGCGCTCGCTGCACAATAATTACATCACCCTGCCCGTGCTGTTCCTGATGCTGTC
>JAYVYA010000499.1:0-8446 GCA_043784745.1 Hyphomicrobiales bacterium | reverse complement strand
GCCAGATCCATCGGCTCGACATGGCTGATGATGGTCAGGTCATAATTCTTGCCCTTGAAAATGGCCGACAGCCATTGCGCCCATTCGACATTCTCGATTTTTGCGACAATACCGATTTTGGCCAGCTGTGCCGCGATAATCTCGCCGCCCTGCCGGGCATAGGGTGGTGGTGGCAGGCTCAGCGTCACATTGAGCGGGGTGGCAACACCGGCCTCGGCCAGCAGGGACTTGGCTTTCTCAATGTCAAACGGAAAGGCTCCGGTCAGGTCGATATAGCCGGGGTCAATGGGCACGTAATGGCTGCCGATCGGCGTGCCAAAGCCATTCTGCGCGCCGTCGATGATCGCCTTTCGGTCAATGGCATGGGCAATGGCGCGGCGCACCCGGACATCGTTGAACGGTGCCCGCTTGTTGTTGATGGTGAGGATGGTCTTTCCCTCCGTGCCGCCCAAAGTGACGGCAAAGCGCGGATCATTCTGGAATTGCGCCACGCTCTGGAACGCGCCAAAGCGCGGAAAAGCATCGATATCGCCGGCCAGCAAGGCGGTCACCTGCGCCGCCGGATCATTGATGATGCGGAAGGTTACCTTTTTCAGCGCAATGCTCGCCGGTGCGCGAAAACCATCCCATTTTGCCAGTGTCAGCGAAGAGCCTTTGGCCCAGGCCTCCAGCCGGAACGGGCCGGTGCCAACCGGTTTGGTGGCATTGGTGGCGGCTGATTTGGCATCGACAATCGCCGCCGTTGGCTGGCCAAGCTTGAACAAGAGGTCGGGGTTGGGGTCGGCGACACTGACCGCAACGGTCAGCGGGTCAATCGCGTCCACTTTGGTCAGGCTGGCGAAGAACGCCTTGTCCTTGTTGGTTGAATCGGCGGCAACGGCCCGTTCGAACGAGAATTTCACATCGGCGGAGGAAAACGCCTCGCCGTCCTGAAACGTCACACCGGAGCGCAGTTTGAAAGTGGTGGTTTTCAAATCGGGCGAAACTGTCCAGCTTTCGGCCAGCAGCGGGGTGACGGAACCATCGCCATTGATTTTGGTTAGCCCCTCATAGATGTTGTAATGGGTGATTTCGCCAATGGCCGCCGCCGCGCCGCTGGTTGGGTCAAGGCCCGGCGGCTCCAGCACCATGCCAATGATGGCGGTGTCTTTGGCGAGGGCCGGGGAGGCGAGGCCGAGCAAGGCGGCGAGCAGGAGCGGAAGCGGGCGGTTCATGGCAATGATCCCTCATCAGTCAGGCGCAAGATGACCGTCAGTTTCCCGCAGCCAGCCCACAAGATAAATCATCGCAAAGCAGAACTTCGTCAAGGGCAGGAAAGCGGTCACGCTGGCTTATTTGGCGTCGCTTGCAAAATGGCATGCCACCCGCCGCCCGTCTGGCTGCACCTGCAACAAGGGCGGTTCCGTGAAGCACACAGCCGCCCGAAACTGGCATTCCCCGGCATAGGGGCAGCCCGCACCACCCGAATCCGGTACCAACGGCACCGCCACCGGGCGCACGGCGCGCGGAATGAGCTGGGGAACCGCATCCCGCAGGCTCAAGGTATAGGGATGGGCCGGGCCGGCAAACACCTTCGCCGTTGGCCCCTGCTCGACAATCCGCCCGCGATACAGCACCGCCACTTCGGCGCACATATGTGCCACCACTGCAAGATCATGGCTGATGAACACGCAGGTGATACCGTAAGCCGCCTGCAAATCCTGAAGCAGGTTCAGCACCTGCGCCTGAACCGATACATCCAGCGCACTTACAGGTTCGTCCAGCACCACCAGTTTTGGCCGGGTGACAAGGGCACGGGCAATGGCAATGCGCTGGCGCTGGCCGCCGGAAAACTCGTGCGGATATTTTTGCGCATCGGCGGCGCGCAGCGAGACCGATTCCAGCGCCTCGCGCACCTGCGCCGCGCTCGCCCCGGCCAGCGGTTCGGCCATCGGTTCGGCAATGATTTTGGCCACGGTCCGGCGCGGGTCCAACGAACCATAGGGGTCCTGAAACACCATCTGGAACCGGGGCCGCAACTCGCGCAATTGCGCGGCGTGCAGGGTTGCAAGATTATGCCCCAGCACGTTCATCGTGCCGCTGTCCGGCTTTTCCAGCGCCATGATGATCCGCGCCAGCGTCGATTTGCCGGAACCGGACTCGCCGACAATGCCAAAATTCCGCCCCGCCACCACCTCAAAACTGACCCCCGCCAGCGCCTGTATCCGGCCCGGTGCCCTCCACAGTTTTTCGCGGGGCAGCGCATAGGCTTTGGTGACGTCGCGCGCTTCGATCAGGGGGCCTGTCATGGCGCTTCCCCGGCGCGCAGGCATCGGGCCTGGTGGCCCGGCGCTATCTCAATCATCGCCACCGGGGCCGCGCCGCAGGCTGGCAAAACCAGCGGGCATCGCGGCGCAAAGCTGCAGCCAGGCGGGAGGGCAGCGGGAGAGGGGGCGGTGCCCGCGATCGTCTCCAGCCGCCCCGTCGCGCCCAGCCTTGGCCGCGCCGCCATCAGACCGCGCGTATAGGGGTGGGCCGGGCGGGCGAGGACCGCAGCCGTTGGACCGGTTTCAACGATCTGGCCAGCATACAGGATGGCGAGCTGCGCAACATTCTGCGCGATCACCCCCAGATCATGGGACACCAGCAGCAGCGCCAGCCCGCCCGACCGCACCAGTTCATCGACAAGGTTGAGGATGCGCGCTTGCGTCGTCGTGTCCAGCGCCGTCGTGGGCTCATCGGCTATCAGCAGGCGCGGCCGGGCGGCGAGCGCCATCGCAATCATCGCCCTCTGCCGCTGCCCGCCGGATAATTCATGCGGATAATTTTGCGCCCGCCGCACCGGATCGGCCAGCCCCACCCGTTCGATCAGCTGCACGGCTTCCGCCATCGCCTGGGGGTGCGAAAATCCCTTGTGCAGCCGCAGCGGCTCGCCGATCTGGCGACCAATCCTGTGCAGCGGGTTCAATGCCGTCATTGGTTCCTGAAATATCATCGCCATTTCCGCGCCGCGAATGCGGCACAGGGCCGGATCGTCCAGCGCCAGCAAATCCCGCCCGTTCAGCAAGATGGTGCCGGAGACATGTGCGCCCTCTGGCAACAGTCCCATCAAAGCCAGTGCAATCATGCTTTTGCCGCTGCCCGATTCGCCCGCCAGACCCAGCGTGCCGCCTGCTTCCAGCGACAGGTTCACGTCACGCAGCACCGGCAGGGGGCCCTGCCCCGTTGTCAAAGTCACGTTCAGCTGGCTGATTTCGACCAGAGCCATGTCAGCGGCCCCGCAAACGCGGATCAAGCACATCGCGCAAGCCGTCGCCGAGCAGGTTCAGCCCCAGCACGGCGAGTGCAATGGCGAGGCCGGGGTAGATGGCCAGTTGCGGGGCCTGGAACATCAAAGTCTGCGCCTCGCTCAGCATCCGCCCCCACGACGGCAAGGGCGGCTGCGTGCCAAGGCCGAGATAGGACAATGCCGCCTCCGCCAGAATGGCCGTGGCAAACTGGATAGTGGCCTGCACAATCAGTGCCGGGGCAATATTGGGCAGCACATGCTCAAGGCTGATCGCCACACCGCCCTTGCCCGCCACCCGCGCCGCCAGGATATATTCGCGCGCATAAACCGCATTGGCCGCCGCGCGGGTGATGCGGGCAAAGACGGGGATGTTGAAAATGCCGATGGCCAGAATCGAATCGACAATCCCCGGCCCCCACAGGCTGGTGAGCATGATGGCTGTGAGCAAGGCCGGAAACGCAAAGGTAAAATCGGCTGCCCGCATCACCAGCTCCTCCACCCAGCCCCGCCGCGCCGCTGCCAGCAGGCCCAGCGTGACGCCAAACAGCAAGCCAATGCCCACTGCGATCACCCCCACCAGAATCGAATTCTGCGCTCCTGCCAAAATAAGCGAGAGAATATCACGGCCCAGATTGTCGGTGCCAAGCCAGTGGGCGGCACCGGGCGGGCGCAGCCTCTGCGCCACCTCGATCCCCGTCACCGGCCAGGGGGTCCACAGCAGCGACAGCAGTGCCATGCCCGCCAGCGCCAGCACCACGGCGGCACCCAGGACGAAACTGCGGTGACGGCGGCCGCGGGCGAGGAAGCCTTGCATCACAAACCGCGCAGTCTCAGGCGCGGGTCCACGACTGCGCACAGGACATCGACCATGAAATTGACCACGACCACCAGCCCGGCCAGCAACAGCACGCAATTGCGCAACACGACCGCATCGCGGTTGGCAATCGCCTGAAAAATCAGGCGGCCCAGGCCGGGCAGACTGAAGACATTCTCAATCACCACCGCCGAAGCCACCAGCGAGGAAAACTGCAGGCCAATCATCACCAGCACCGGGGCCAGCGCATTTCGCAGCACATGCCGCCACAGGGTTTGCGCCCGGCTCAACCCCTTGGCCCGGGCAGTGCGGACAAAATCCTCCTGCAGCACTTCCAGTACGGACGAGCGGGTGACGCGCGCCAGTATCGCCGCCTGCACCAGCGCCAGCGCCAGCGCGGGTAGCAGCAAGGCGCGCAACCCGGCCCACAGCCCGGCATCCCAGCCCGGAAAGCCACCGGCCGGGAGCCAGTGCAGGTGCACGGCGAACACGAGGATAAGCAGGATGGCAAACCAGAAATTGGGCAGCGCCATACCGACCTGGGCCGTGCCCATCAACAGGGTATCGGCGAGGCGGTTGTGCCGGGCGGCGGCGGCGAGGCCGACCGTCAGCGCCAGCAATACAGCCAGCGCCATAGCCAGCAGCGCCAGTGGCAGGCTGACTTGCAGCCGCTCGCCAATCAATGGTGCCACGGGCGAGTCATAGGCGGAACTTATTCCAAAATCGCCCGCGAACATGCCGGCCACCCAATGCAGGTAGCGCACGGGTGCGGGCCGGTCGAGGCCAAGCTTGCGGGTCAGGGCGAGGAGGGTATCGGGCGTCGCGTCCGGCCCCAGCAGCATTTGCGCGGCATTCCCAGGCAAAATGTCCAGCACCCAAAATACCAGCAGCGAGGTTGCAACCAGCGTCGCGAGCAGGGTCAGCACGCGCTTGGCTAGAAATGGACCCACAATTTGCGCCCCGGCCAGCGGATTAAAGCCCGATCTGATGCCGGTTTATTGCAGCACAAAGTGGTCGGTTGGCAAGCTGGCAATGCCCTGCTCAAACCGCATGGCCAAGCCCGGCACCGGCTCGGCCAGCAGCGAGGCAGCCTGTGTCCGCAGCCCGGAGCGCAGCGGCGGAGCTGCCGCGCCAATCGCCGTCTGCGGCTGGTCACGCTCGGCTGGCGCGGAATTGGTCATGTTGCGCAAAGCCAGCCGGTCCGGCTTGGGCCCGGTCACCACCGGCTTGACCGCAGACAGCCGCACCGGCACCGCAGGGCGGGGCGCGGGGACGGGCCGCAACGACGCTGTCGTATCCTCGGTGGCGGCATAGCTCAAGGCTGGCACAGGTTGCGGCTTGGCGGCAGCATCCCCGGGGCCGCGCAAAATCACATCAGGCAAGGCTGGCTGGCCGGTGGTGACATTGGGGTCGGTGCGGCTGGCGACAATCAGCTTGGCCAGGGGGTCGGGTCTGGGCTGGCTGGCGGTCTGCGCGCCAATTTCAGCCGGACGGGTTGGCGGCAAAGGCACACTGCCTGTCGCCAGCAAGGCGGTGAGTGTCGCCGGGCGGCGCGGCGGCAGGGGCGCTGCTTCCACCACCACTTCTTTCACCCCATCAGGTTCAGGCACATTCCTGGGCAGCGCCGGGAGGACACGCGGCTTGGCCGCAGCCAGTGGCTCCGGCTCTGGCACAGCCGCTGCGACCTGGATGGCGGGGGCAGGTGCGGGCGGTTCAGCCACAGGCTTGCCGCCACGGCGCTGGCTCAGCCGGGCAGTGCGGACCTGCGAGGGCTCCACCGCTGCTGACGAGCCGCGCTGTTCAGAGAGAAAGAAATTGCTGCTGTTCAAATTGCCGGAACTGTCGGGTATCGGGCCATTGCTGGCCACTTGCACCGGCGCCAGCCCGCGCCGTCCCCGTCCGGTCCGGACGGAAGCTCCGGTATCTTCATCCTCGCCGCCGCCACCGCCAAACAGGGCGGCAAAGAAGCTGGTTGATTTGCCGATGGACGAAACTGGCACCTCCGCCGTGCCGCTGCGCTCGATTTCGGCGCGGGCTTCCTCATAACGCGGCAGGGGCTGGCCGTTGGAAGGCACATGCACCGTCTTCCCGTCCGGGAACACGCGCGACAATTGCTCATAGCTCATGCGGGGCCAATGCCGGATGCTGCCAACATCCAGATGCACGAACGGCGAACCGGCGGTGGGGTAATAGCCGACGCCGCCGCGCTGCAACCGCAAGCCGATATCGCGAATGCGCGACGCTGAAACATCCTGGTAATGCTGGTCCATCGCTTTGCCCAGTATGTGCTGGGAAAATTCAGCCACTGCGCGGGAGCGGCGGCGCAGCATGGCATTGGTCTGGGGCGAGCGATAGGCCGACATGACCTTGATGGGGAGCTGCGAGCCCGATTGCTGGTAGGTCTCCCACACCAGATCAAACAGCTGCGGATCCATCTTTGTTGGTTCGTCCCGCCGCCAGTCGCGCAGGAACCAGTTCAGCTTTTGCAGGACAGCGCCATCATAGGAACCATTGACGCGGAACGTTGCGGTGATTGTTTCGTTAGTATGGGCATGAACGAGGGAAATCGTCCTTGTATCGCCATTGGCGACCGCCGATTCAGTCAAGGTAGGGCAGAAAACAATTGCTGCAAAGGCGAGGCCAGCTGAGGCGCAGGCATACTTCAGGGCCGGGAGGACACAGGATTTTCGCAAAATCACACTCGCAGGTTTTGATGCCCTGGTTTTTTCTCCAGGTGCTTTATGGTCAGCGAAGTATTGCCGGAAAAGGTTAATTCGCAGTATTCCCCAGCGCCTTGCCGCACTGGCATTCAAACCTTGCCTGACACAGCCGTCTAAATATGGCGATATTGTGACAACCACATCTATCCAGTTGATTAATCCACACCCACAACGGTTCCTGCCCCTGCGCCATTCGCCAAAGGAGTTAGAGCTTGTGAAAGACATTCCCGGGGTTGCGGGCTTTCCGGCCCGCTCTTTGGCGGCGTCTGGCTGGCATTGCTGCCGGAGACTGTTGTGACGGAAAGGCCGGCTGGAAAGCCCGCGAATCCGGGAGGGGACCCCCAGCATTTCATCCCGCCACATGTCTAGTCAGCCAGGCCCATCTCCAGTTTCAGGCGGCGGGAATAGCCGTAGATATCGTCGCGCAATTGCAGTCGTCCGCTGTCATCTACGGTCGCGGTAAAATATTCGATATGGATAGGCAGCGCCTGCGGTAAATCAATTTTGCGCTCGGGCCCGCCAATCAGGCTTCTGACCCGGGCCTCGTTCCAGCCGGCACCCAGCACAGCTTCGGCCAGTTTGAAGGGCTGGTCTACCCTGACGCAACCGTGGCTGTAAGCGCGAAAGGAATTGGCAAACAAAGCGCGCGAGGGCGTGTCATGCAGGTAAACCGCATGGTCGTTGGGAAACATGAACTTGATCCGCCCCAGCGCATTGCGCTCGCCCGGCGGCTGGCGCACGACCAGCGAATTGCCCCGCTGGATCACTTCATAGCCCAGCCGCTGCAGGTAGCCGGGGTCCGCCGCCAGTTTGGGCATCATCTCCTTCTTGATGATCGATTGCGGCACATTCCAGTAGGGGTTGACGATGAGGAACTGCATGGAATTGGAAAAGATCGGCGTCGGTGTGGCTGGCTTGCCCACCACGACCCGTGCGCTGTGCAGCACTGTCTCCCCATCCAGCAGGCGAACCGTAAAATCGGGCACATTCACCTCAATGCGCCTTTGCCCCATGTCGCGCGGCATCCAGCGCCAGCGCTCCATATTGGCCAGGATTTCGTTTTCCAGCAATGACGGCTTGCCACCCGAGAGGGCAGCAATGGTCCGGGCAGTGAGAATGCCGGACGCGGGCAAGCCATTGGCGCGCTGGAAATCGGCCACCGCATTGGCCACGCGGGTGTCATAGGTCAAGTCTGCCGGGTCAGGCGCGGTCACCGTATCCAGCCCAAACCGCGCACGAATCAGCGGCACGCGCGGATCGCGCATGCCCAGCCGCACCACCGGTCCCGGCGCAATCAGGCTGGCGACCGGGCGCTGTTCGCGCCGCACTTCCTGCAATTTGTCGCGCAACCGGGCGTAAGACTTCTGCGGCGGGTTGAAAGCTTGCAGCACATTGCCCGCCTCAAGCCCCGCGCCGCCAATCCGGCCCAGAATCCGGGCGGCATCGGCAATGGCCGGTTTGGCACTTATCAGGGCGGAAATCCGTTGCGGATCGACCCGGACCCCGGAAGCCTGGCGGCCATAGGCGACAATGGCTTCGGACAGGGCCACCTCGGCCTGAACCATTTGGCTTGCACCGGCACCGGCGGCCAGCACAGGCACAGGGGTCAACTGCAAATCCAGCCCGTCATCCCCGGCATGTTCC
>JAYVYA010000498.1:0-9888 GCA_043784745.1 Hyphomicrobiales bacterium | reverse complement strand
GTTGAATGCGATTGGGCAAAGAACGGCTGGCCCTGCTCCAGCAAGTGGTTGAACATCCGCATCTGAACCGAAGCGACAATGCGGTTGCCAATGGCCGAGAGCGTGACCTGCTGGCCATAGGTTGCCAGACCCTTGACCGTGAAAATGACGATGATGGCCGCCCCCAGCCACCAGGTGGCTGCCTCGTTCTTGTCCACAAAAATGCGGTTGATCACATCTTTCATCAGCCAGGCTGGCAGCGCGGTGGTGACGGCAATCGTGATGACAAAAGCCAACGCCGCGAAATAGCTGGCGCGATGCGGCCCAGCCTCCTCTCGGGCCAGCCGCCGCAATGTGGGCAGGATCGGTCTGTTCATCCGGGGGGTCGTATTCCAGCGCGGCGCTTCACGCAAGTTTGACAGGCGGGGCAGCATAAATTTTCAGGAAGGCATTGACCGCCCTCGCCACTCTGGCTTCGATTTCCGCCCCTTCCGGTCGTTCAATGACCCCGAGCATCAGTTTGAGGTGGAAGCCGGCCTTGCACAATTCAAGGAATTGCTGCGCTGCATATTCGGTATCCTCAATTGACAAAACGCCGCTATCGACCTGGGCTGCCAGATAGGTTGCCAGCCGCCCGACCGCGACTCTGGGCCCGGCCTCATAATACGCCCGGCCAATGCCGGGGAATTTTGGCACCGCAGCCATAACCGTCCGGAAATGGGCGATATGGTCGGGTTTGGCCATAGTCTCGAACAGTTTGGCACCGAACCGGCGAAGAACCGCGCCGACATCGTGATCACCGGAATCAAACTGGCACAATTGCTCGGCCTGCCGGGTCCGGTCCTGCCGGATCAGCGCTTCGAACAGCGCTTCCTTGCTGTCGAAATAGACATAGAGCGTGCCTTTGGACACACCGGCGGCGCGGGCGACATCATTCATGCTCGCGCCATCAAACCCGTCAGCCATGAACACCTGGCGGGCACCGGCAAAAATCTGCAGGCACTTGGCATTGTGCTCCATCGCTGGAAAATCACCGTCCCTGGCAGGTTCAGCAACGTTTGGGCGCGGCGGGACTGCCAGCACTTCGGAACTTGCGACTTGGGGCATTGCTTCCTCACCGGAACGGGACATCAAAAAACTTGACCGAACGGTTCGGTTCTCTCTTGAACTAGCGGAGCGATTGCGCTATGTCAATCATCATTGACCGAACGGTTCGGTTTAAATGTAATGAAAAATTGTAGCCGAGCGTTCGGTAACGGAGCAGGACATGACTGACAATTCAACTGCAGACGTGATTGAAGCAAGCCTCGATACAACCAGGCCCGTTGCTTCCAGCCAGGTGGAAGTAATGCGTGGTGACGCGAAAATGCCGGTCCCCGGCGGAACGGCATCGCCGCCCGCCACTGCCGTGCAGACTGGCGAGGTGCTCCCGCCGCGCCGCCGCCGCCGGCGTTTTCTGCTGCCCCTGATCGCGCTGGTGGCTCTGGGCTATGGCGCTCACCGCTTTTCCGGCTATTACGCCGTGGGCCGGTTTCTGGTGTCCACAGACGACGCGTATGTGAAGGCCGATATGTCGATCATTGCCGCGAAAATTCCGGGTTATCTGACCGCTGTGGCGGTTGCCGAGAACGGCCATGTTCACGCGGGCGACCTGCTGGCCAGCATTGATCCGGGGGATTATCAACTGGCGGTGGATGCAGCCAATGCCAAAATCGCCACCCAGAATGCGACTATCGACCGGCTTGCCCAGCAGGGCCGGGCGCAGAATTCCGTGATCGAGCAGGCCAGGGCGCAGATGATGGCGACCGATGCCCAATTATCGGGGGCACGGGCAGATTTGACGCACGCGACCGGAGAACTGGAGCGCTCCACCAAATTGCAGCAATCGAGCTTTGGCACTGCGCAACGGCTGGAGCAGGCGGTGGCGGACCGTGACCGGGCGCAGGCTGCCGTTGCCAGCGGCACCGCTTCGGGTGCTGCCGCCCGGGCCGCCGTGCTTTCCGCCCAAGCCAACCAGTTGGTGATGGAAGCGCAGAAGAATGAAGCCGTGAAAATGCGCGGCGAACTGGAGGCTGCCCTGCAAAAAGTCCAGCGCGACCTGGCCTTCACCGAGGTTCGCGCGCCATTTGACGGCATTGTTGGCAACCGCGCCGCCCAGCCGGGCCAATATGTGCAGCCTGGCACCCGCCTGCTGGCGTTGATTCCGCTGGGCAGCATTTATGTCGAGGCCAATTTCAAGGAGACCCAGCTGGGCAATCTGAAGCCGGGACAGAAGGTGGATATTACCGTGGATTCCCTCGCCGGGCAGAAAATCGAGGGCGTGCTCGATTCCATCGCCCCGGCGTCCGGCTCGCAATATTCATTGCTGCCACCGGAAAACGCCACCGGCAATTTCACCAAAATTGTCCAGCGCGTGCCGGTGCGCATCCGCGTGCCCGCCGAATTGGCAGCTTCCGGCCAGCTGCGGCCCGGCCTGTCGGTGGTGGCCGATGTGCGCACCCGCGACGAATCGCTGCCAGAACCTTCGCTGCTGGGGGCGATTGGCCTGCCGCGCCTGACACAGAGGTAGGCTGCCATGGCACAGGCCCCTGCGCTCGTTGCAGCCCCGCATGCCCTTGCCAATCCAGCCTGTCAGGCGTTTGACAAGCGCAAATTGCTGGCATTTTTCTGCATGGTGTTTGGCATGTTCATGGCGATTCTGGACATCCAGATCGTTTCGGCCTCGCTGGCGGAAATCCAGGCGGGGCTTTCGGCCAGCGGCGATGAAGTGGCGTGGGTGCAGACCTCCTATCTCATCGCCGAAGTGGTGATGATCCCGCTCTCCGGCATTCTTTCCCGCGCCTTTTCCACCCGCTATCTCTTCGCGTTTTCCTGCGCCGGCTTCACGCTGATGAGTTTTATGTGCGCGCAGGCTACCACAATCAACGAGATGATTGTTTTCCGCGCCCTGCAAGGCTTCATTGGCGGCGCGATGATCCCGACGGTGTTTGCTTCCGCCTACACGATTTTTCCGCGCAGCAAATTGCCGGTAATCACGCCAGTCATCGGGCTGGTGGCAACGCTGGCCCCGACGATCGGACCGACGATCGGTGGCTATCTCACCGACGTTTTTTCCTGGCACTGGCTGTTTCTGGTCAATATCGTTCCTGGCATTGCGGTTACGATGGCGACCTGGTTTCTGGTGGACTTTGACGAGCCGCACTGGTCGTTGCTGGATGCCTTCGACTGGACCGGCCTGTTTGGCATGGCGGCCTTTCTCGGCGGCCTCGAATATGTGCTGGAGGAAGGGCCCTCGAAAGGCTGGTTTGACGAGCAGATCATCAGTGTCACGGCAATTATAGCGGTCACCGGAGCCATTGTGTTTTTCTGGCGGGCGTTTACCGCCCCGCAGCCGATTGTCGATCTCAGCGCCTTCCAGAACCGCAATTTTTGGACCGGATCGCTGTTCTCCTTCGTTATGGGCGTTGGCCTTTATGGCCTCACCTATCTCTATCCGGTCTATCTTGCCCGGGTGCGCGGCTATTCCTCGCTGCAAATCGGCGAGACCATGTTTGTCACCGGTGTGTGCATGTTCCTCACCGCACCCTTCGCCGGGAGGCTGTCGATCAAACTGGACCCGCGCCTGATGATTGCCATTGGCTTTGCCGGGTTTGCGCTGGGCACGTTCCAGGCCTCGGCAATCACAAAGGACTGGGATTTTTACGAATTGCTGGTGCCGCAAATGCTGCGCGGCGTGTCGCTGATGCTGTGCATGGTGCCCATCAACAATCTGGCATTGGGCACCTTGCCGCCTCAAAGACTGAAAAACGCCTCGGGCCTCTATAATCTCACCCGCAATCTTGGCGGCGCGGTCGGGCTGGCGCTGATCAACACTACGCTGAATGACCGGATGGACCTACATTTGCAGCGGCTGCACGACTCTTTGGCCTGGGGGCGCAATGCAGCGGAGGAGACGCTGGCGAAAATGACCTCGGCGCTTGCCTCGCTGGGGCCGGACGCCGAAAATGCCGCGCTGAAGAAGCTGTCCGGGCTGGTGCGCCAGCAGGCGATGGTCATGTCGCTCGGCGATGTGTTTTTCGTCCTGACCTTCCTGTTTCTGGCGCTGGTGCTGCTGACACCCTTGATGCAGCGGCCAAAAGCCGCGCCGCCACCGGGCGAGGCGCATTGAGGCTGGCGGCAGGAGCGGGCACCGGTACGCCACCTGCCGGGGCCGGGCCGCTGAAACCAAAACCCCCGGAATGGCCTGGGCCATCCGGGGGTTAAAATGGTGGGCACGACAGGGATCGAACCTGTGACCCCACCCATGTCAAGGGTGTGCTCTACCGCTGAGCTACGCGCCCGTTCGCTTCAACCCAAAGGGTATCGTGAGCGGATGTCGGAGGGCTATAAAGACTGGCGCGGGTCAACGCAAGCCGTTTTCCGCTTTGTGACAGATCAGGCGGCCAGAAGGCGCTGCACTTCGTTAACCAGATCCTTCAAATGAAAGGGCTTGGACAGGATTTTGGCTTCGCGCGGGGCCTTGTTGTCCGGGTTCAGCGCCACGGCGGCAAAGCCGGTAATGAACATCACTTTGATATCCGGATCGAGTTCCGTCGCCCGGCGCGCCAATTCAATGCCGTCCATTTCCGGCATGACAATATCGGTCAGCAGCAATTCAAACGGCTCTTCACGCAGGCGATGATAGGCCGACAGGCCATTGTCAAACGAGGCAACATTATAGCCCGCATTCTCCAAGGCCTTCACCAGAAACCGGCGCATGTCATTATCGTCTTCGGCGAGCAGGATTTTGGTCAGGCTGACGGCGGGTGTTTTCATCTTGTCCTCTGGGCTTTGGCCCATAAGGGCGTGATTTGGTAAATATCGCGTGAAAATGGCGAAATTGAATCGGTTTGATTTTTAGATGTGGTTGAACAAGGGTCTGAACACTCCGTTCGAGGTAACAGGTCAACCATGGCATCCAGTCTGTCACTCCTTGCATGGATGCGCTGGCTGATGGCGATATTTTATTTTGCCGCCGGGATCGTGCACTTGCGGTCGCCGGATGCGTTTTTGCCGATCATGCCGCAATGGGTGCCGGTTCCGGGCATGGTGGTGCTGGCCACGGGCCTGTGCGAGCTGGCCGGGGCGCTGGGGCTGCTGATTCCCGGCTTGCGCCGCGCTGCCGGCATCGGCCTGGCGCTTTACGCCGTGAGCGTGTTTCCTGCCAATATCAAACACGCCCTGGAAGGCATCGATATTGCCGGGTTGCATCAAACATGGTGGTATCATGCGCCGCGACTGGCTTTACAGCCCGTGCTGGTCTGGTGGGCCTTGTTTTGCGCGGAGGTGACGGATTGGCCATGGCGCAAGAATATCGGACCGTCACACCATTGACATCCCCGCACCGATGCGCTTAACCAACTTCGTCTCCGGCGCGGCTCCTTGCCGCGCCTAGTCGTTTGCACGTCAAAGCGCAGCGGGGAGACATAATCGCTGGTTTGCACCTGCAAAGAAGCTTTTCGGCCTTCCCCGGCCAGAAAAAGCGTTGAACACGAGGAAAAACGATGTTCGCAGTTATCAAAACCGGTGGCAAGCAGTACCGCGTCGCCACCGATGACAAAATTACCATCATGTCCATGCCGGGCGTTCCCGGCGATGTGCTGTCGTTTGAAGAAGTCCTGTCCTACTCGCATGAAGGCGTCACCCAGATTGGCGCGCCGTTCCTTGCCGGGATGAGCGTCACGGGCGAAATCGTCCAGCAGAAGCGTTCGCCGAAAACGATTGCTTTCAAGAAGCGCCGCCGCCAGAATTCCAAGCGCAAGCGCGGCCATCGCCAGGAATTGACGATCGTCAAAATCACCGAATTCCTGAGCGGCGGGGCCAAACCTGCCCATAAAACAGCCGCCCATGCCGCGCCCCTGCTGGCAGCCGGGACAGGCCATGACCATGCCGGCATCGCCGCCAGTGCCGCTGCATCCGTCGCAGCCGCCAAGGCCGCCGGGATTGACACCAGTAAATTCCGCAAGCTTGACAAGGCCGTCGGCACTGCCGACGACATTGAATTGATCAGCGGCATTGGCCCCGGCATTGCCAAGAAGCTGCATGACATCGGCATCTTCCACTTCTGGCAGGTTGCGGCCCTGTCACAGGAAGATATTGATGCGGTGGAACATGAAGTCGGCTTCAAAGGCCGCGCCCTGCGCGACCACTGGAAAGACCAGGCTGTCGAGCTGATGGAAGGCAAAGGCCCGCGCGCCAAGACCGACCAGGCCCGCGCTGCGGCCAATCACGACTGAGAAAAGACGGCAAAGCCGCTGGTGGCAACGTCTGCTGCTTTGGCGTATGGTCAATCTTGAGGGAACATGCCCGGCATGTTCCGCATTTTTTGAGGATGGAGAAATTCCATGGCACATAAGAAAGCAGGCGGCTCTTCGCGCAACGGTCGCGATTCCGACGGCCGCCGTCTTGGCGTGAAGAAGTTTGGTGGCCAGAGCGTGCTGGCCGGCAATATTCTCGTGCGCCAGCGCGGCACCAAATGGCACCCCGGCACCAATGTCGGCATTGGCGTGGACCATACTCTGTTTGCCCTCGTGGCTGGCAAGGTCGAGTTCAAGACCAAGGGCAATGGCCGTTCCTACATGTCGGTTCTGACCACACCTGTGGTTCAGGCAGCCGAGTAATCCACGCCTGGAGGACTGACGCATGAGTCAAGGTGGTGTCGTTGCGGCTCTGGCCCGGCAGCTTAAGTCTGGTCCCTGTGTGCTGGCCGCGTGGTGCGGCCTGGCCGAGCCGCTGCTGGCCGAGCTTCTGGTCCGCGAGGGCTTTGATACCGCCGTGCTCGACATGCAGCATGGCGCTTACGACATCGATACGGCGTTGCGCGGAATCGGGGCCGTGGCGCTGGCTGGCAAGCCTGCAATTGTCCGCATCCCCGTCAACGGTTTTCCGACGGCGTCCAGGATGCTGGATTCCGGCGCAGCGGCGATTATCGCCCCGATGATCAATTCAGTTGTCGATGCCAGGGCATTTGCATCGTTTTGCAAGTTTCCACCTATGGCTGACCGCTCGTGGGGGCCGCACCGCGCCATTGCGCTAACGGGCCTTGACCACCCAACCTACCTTGCCGAAGCCAATTCGATTCAGCTGGCCATTGCAATGATTGAAACCCGCGAGGCTTTGGCAGCGCTGGATGATATTCTGGCAGTTCCGGGCATTGACGGCGTGTTCGTTGGGCCATCCGACCTGTCGATTGCGCTGTCAAACGGGGCTGCTGTCAACCCGAACCATCCGGATGTCGATGCGGCGCTGACCCATGTCGTCGCCCGCGCCAAGGCGCATGGCAAGTTTGCGGGACTATTCACTTTTTCCGGTGCCAAGGCCAAGGAAATGGCGGCGCGCGGGTTCGCATTATGCTCGATTGCGACGGACCAGCTGATGCTGCGGGCGGCGGCGAAGGCGGAGCTGGCGGCGGCGCGGTAAGCCGCGCGCCGTTTCCATTTATTTCCGCACCACCACACCAAAATTCTTGGCCAGAAACAGCCCGCCATGGCGCAGGCCGCCGTTGTCGATGCCATGGGCAACGCCGGGGGCCAGATGCCATTGCGCGGCACCGCCTGCTTTGGCAATATCTTCCGCCGCGTTGAACATGGCATCAACCGGGATCACCTGATCCTGATCGCCGTGGGTCAGCAATACCGGTGTTTGCAATTGCCGCGCTTCGCCCAAATGTTCCGGGCCAACCAGCATCCCCGAAAATCCAAGGATGCTGGCCAGTTGCTGCTTGCGGCGCAGGCCGACATGCAGCGCCATCATTGTGCCCTGACTAAAGCCAACCAGAGCCATTTTCGCCGCAGGCAGGCCGTGCTGCGCCAGCTCGGCATCCAGGAACGCGTCGAGCGCGGGGGCCGCCGCGTTGACGCCGGTCCAGCGTTCGTCGGGTGCGCGGTTGGTCAGCGCAAACCACTGGCGTCCCATGGGGGACATGCCACACGGCTCGGGCGCATGGGGCGCGACGAACGCCGCATCCGGCAGCCAGGCCTGCCACTGGCGGCCAATCTCGATCAAATCTTTGCCGTCAGCGCCATAGCCGTGGAGAAAAACGACAATCTGCCGCGCGGTGCCAGATTTGGCGGCGACGCGCGGGCCATCAAGCTTTTGGGTCATTGGAAATCCTTTGAAGGGGCTGGCCCCTGCAAACCATTGCGGGCCGGAACTGTCAATGCTCAGGCCGGTGCAATTGCAATCCCCTCACGCCCGGCCTTGGCCGCTTTGTAATAGGCCCAAAGAATGCGGGCGGCCACAGCCCGGTGCGGACGCCAACGCTCGCCAATGGCTTCCAGCCCGCGTGTATCAGGCCGCACTTCGAGTTTTAACGCCAGCCGCGCGCTTTCCTGCAAGGCGAGGTCCCCGGCGGGCCAGGCATCGGGATGGCCGAGGCAGAACATCAGAAAGATATCTGCGGTCCATGGGCCGATACCCTTGACGGCAACAAGAATCTGTTGGGCGGCTTCGGCGCTGAGCGCACCCAACCCTGCCAAATCAAGTCCTTCCGTTTCAATCGCGGTGGCTAGCGCGCGCAAGGCTATGATTTTTGGCATAGAAAGTCCGCAGCCTCGCAGGCTCGCGTCATCAGAGTCAAAAATCTGCGCTGCCGTCAGTGGCGAAAAAGCGCCTTTCAGCCGTGCAAAAATCGCCTGGGCGCTGGCCACCGACACCTGCTGCGAGATGATGATGGCGGCCAGCCCCTCAAATCCCGGCTCGCTGCGCCGCAACGGCACCGGCCCGCACACTTCGAGCATAAGAGGAATGGCCACCGGGTCAGCCACCCGCAGAGCGGCCACGGCCAGTGCCAATGTTTCATGACCATCAATCAGCGGCCCGGGATGATAAACCGGGGATGCCGGCTTGCTTGGCGTGGAGCGGGGTTTGTCAGCAGGCAATTTCATGGCAGTCTCGTGATCTGGCCGGGAGCGAATGATGGGCGTTGGGCAAGGCCAAAAAATATTCCGGTTCGCGCCTTCGCCCAATGGTTTACTGCATTTGGGTCATGCCCGTTCGGCACTGCTGAATTTTCAGGCTGCCCGCAAGAGCGGCGGGCGGTTTTTGCTGCGGATTGAAGATATTGACCGTGACAGGTGCCGACCACAGTTTGAAACTGCCTTGTTGCATGATCTGGCATGGCTGGAGATCGAATGGGAACAGCCGGTCCGCCGCCAGTCAGAGCATTTATCCGCTTATTCGGCAGCGCTGGACCTGTTAAGCCCGATGGGCATGCTCTATCCCTGTTTTTGCAGCCGGGGGCAAGTTGCCGCGTCGGTCGCAGGGCAAACGAATTGGCGGCGCGACCCGGACGGCACTCCGCTTTATCTCGGCACTTGCCGGAACCTGGATGCAAGCCAGCGCCTGGACCGGCTCCAGCGCGGTGAACCGGCAGCTCAACGCCTCGGCATGACCAAAGCGATGGCCCATCTGTCCCAGCCTTTGCACTGGCTGGAATTTGTCGAGGGAACAGCTGCGGCAAGCATCCGGGCGAAACCGGAAAGCTGGGGCGACATTGTGCTGGCCCGCAAAGATGTGCCCGCCAGCTATCATCTGGCGGTGGTTGTCGATGACGCCTTGCAGGGAATAACCGATGTCGTGCGCGGTGCGGACCTCTTTTGGTCCACCAGCGTCCACCGCGTTTTACAGAAATTGCTTGGCCTGCCCGCACCCGCCTATCACCATCACAGTTTGTTGCTGGACGCACAGGGGCGAAAGCTGTCGAAAAGCCTCGCCTCAACGTCGCTGGCTGCCTTGCGGGCGGAGGGTGCCTCGCCCGCAGATATACGCCGACTGGCGGGTGTTGCGGATTGAGCCAGCGCGGCCCCTGGATTTCCCTGATTCCAAATGGTGTTACGGCTGCAAGACGGCGCATCTGGAGCGCGAACCTTC
>JAYVYA010000497.1:0-4231 GCA_043784745.1 Hyphomicrobiales bacterium | reverse complement strand
GCTGGTCCGCTATCATGATTTCACCGCCAATGCGTCGCTGAACAAAAGCTTCAACCAGTTCTTTGTTTCGGTCGGCGGTGCCTACCAGCACCTGAAATATGACGATGTGCGCGACACCCTCGGCAACGTCATTCTCGGCAGCCGCCGGGATGAAGATTTGGCCACCTGGACGCTGCGCGCCGGATATCAGGCCAGCGCAGATTTGAAGGTGTTTGTCGAGCCTTCCTATAATATCCGGCGGTTCGCCACCTCGACTGCCTTTGATTCCGATGGCTGGCGTCTGGTCGGCGGCCTGTCGAGCCAGCTCGGCCGTTTGATCACCGGCGAGGTCTACGCCGGTTACATGCAGCAAAATTACAAGGCCAACCTCGGCACGGTGAGCGGCTTTACGGCGGGTGGGAACCTGCGCTGGTTTCCGACGGATTTGTTGACCCTGAGCTTGCAGGCTGACCGGACCATCCAGGACGGCAGTGTGACGCTGGGGCCATTGCAGGGTTCTCCGGCGATCGTGTCGACGGTAGCTGCCCGGGCCGATTACGAAGTGTGGCGCAACCTGATCCTGTCAGCGCGGCTGAGCTATCAAAACTACGCCTACCAGCGCAATATCACCCGCCGGGACAATACTTACACCGCCGGTCTGACGGCCAGCTACTTGTTCAACCGGTTCCTCAGCGGCTCGCTGGACTACCGTTATGTGACCAATGAATCCAACACATTAAATGGCAGTTACAACCGCAACCAGTTCACTGCGAGCCTGAAGGGCCAATTCTAGGCGGCAATGCGGGGGTTAACGGGGCTGGCCGGTTCATTCCGCCCAGCCCTTTTGTTTGCGCGGGCCCCGGGTTAGAGAGGCTGGCAATGGCGTCGCCACATGAAGAATGCGGTTGGGATTGATAATGCGTTCCGCACTTGCCCGCCTGTTCAGCCTGCGCAGCCTGACCTTTCTGGCCAATTTTGGGCTTGGCAAGGGCATTGCCTTTCTGGGGCCGATATGGCTCGGGCTGACTCTGCCCCCGCAAACCTATGCGCTGCTGGAATATGCCCTGGCGATCGCCGGCTTTTGCGTGCTTTTCACAACCTTCGGCGTACCGCAGGCGACCATGCAACTGGTGGTTATGCGGCAGGGACGGCAAGTTTCGGACCTGCTGGCCAGCGTTGCCAGCGTGGCTGGCGGCACAGTTGCCGCGCTCGCCCTTGTCCTGGCAATCTCCGGCGCTTCGGCGCAATGGACGATGGCGTTGGCAGTGCTGGGGCTGTCGGTGTGCCAACAATGCGCTTCGGCCTATGCTCGCGCCCATGGCCTGCGCAATCTCACTGCCTGGGCAGACCATTTGCACCTTGTGATGATCGTGGTGGCGACCGCAGGCCTGTCCCTTGTTGCACGTCCGGTAGCGGTGGACAGTCTGAAATACACTTTGTTCGCGCTGGCGATTGCCGGGACGGGAGCGGCTTTGGGCGTGCTGTGGTGGACCCTGCGCCCTTCACTCGGTGTCCGCCTGCGGGAAGCGGCCCGGTTGGGCTGGCCGATGCTGCTCTCCTCGCTGTGCTATGGCTGGGTTATTGCGTCCGGCCGCATCCTGATTGAGCGGTTTTTGGGCAAGGACGATCTTTATACCTATGCCTTCACTTTTCGCGTCGCCGGCTTGCTGCTGCTGATCCATGCAGTGATCGTCACGGCTTTTGCCGCAAAACTCTACAAAATGCCGACCCGGCGCTTTGACCGGGTTGCCAGCTGGATGGTGCTGGTGCTGGGCGCGGGCAGCATTCTGTTCATTCTGTTTGAGCCCGAAAAGCTGATTTCGGTCCTTGCTGCGCAAACCGGGTTTGGCGTGCCCGGCAACATCCAAATGCTGTCGGAACGGCCGGAGCGGGCACTGGTGGCGCTGCAGGTGTTTTTTTGGGGGGCTGGCGCGTTGCTGGAAATGCGTCTGGCCCGCGCCCGCCGGGCTGGTGCCATGGTGCCGCGCACTCTGGCGATCCTGGCGCTCACCATAGCTGCCGTGCTTGGGGCATCGGTCTGCGGCCAGCTGGGCTTTGGCAGCATGCTGGTCATTCTGGTGGTGCAGCAGGGCCTGATGTGCTTTGCCTTGCATGAAGTGCTGCTTCGCCGCCGTGTTCCCGTGCGCAAAACGGCGCTCACAACCGCAGGTGCGGCGATAGCCATTGCCGCATTGGCGGCATGGGCGACGGGAATCCGCTAGAGATGAAAGTCGGCGTCCGGCATCGCTGGCTGTCCGGCCTGCTCTTTGGGCGCGTCCCGTTTGCCAGGTTGCTGCGATTGTTGTAGCCAAAAAAGCGGGCTGGAAAGCCTGTGGCCCCAGGCTGCAACACCTTGCTTGGGACTTGTCAGCCCGCGCGCCAATAGGCCGGCTGCGCCCCATCGTCGGGCAGGCGTACCAGCCCTGCGAGGCGCTCTTCGGGGGTCTTTTCGATATAGCGCAGCTTCTGGCTGACATAGACGCCGGGGAGAAGCAAGCTTGCGGACACGCTGGAATGCGCGCCGACAGCAATCTTGCTAGCAATGACAATGCCTGGCGAAAGGCAACTCATGCTGCCAATATACACATTGTTGCCAATGCGGACGGAGCCGCGAACGGCAGCGCGGGCCACGCCCTCACTCATATGGACAAAGCCATGCGTCCAAATTTGTGTGCCCGCGCCGGCAATGGTGGAGAAATTGCCGATGATGATGGATTCCGAGACGTCGATCACATGTCCCGCCGTGATCTTGGACCACAGGCCGATGGAAAGCAGCGAACGCCGCCTGCCAATGGCTGGCGCGCCCTTGATCTGGTTGCGGTTTCCGATTGCCCCGTTTTGCGCCAGCACAATGGCAGCGCGGGTGCTGACCATGTTGAAATTCTGGATATAAGCCCCTGTCCGCAGGACAACGCGCGGCACCTGAACCAGATTGCCGAAGCCGATGCGTGCGCCGCGCTCCATCAGCAACCGGTCCACCAGCACCAGCGAACAGCCGATGATGGCACCATTGGCCACCTTGTGGCCGATCAGGCGCAGCAGGAACGGCTTGAGCCGATGCGGCAAGGCGAGGCAGACCAGCAAGGTCAATATCCGCCGCAGCTTTGCCATCCGCACTGTCCCCCAGCCGCTATCTCCGGCACCCGATGCCCCGCAGGTTCATTTTGCCGGCGGGGTGCACACCACGGCCTCGTTCAGCACATAGCAGATGGACATGGCCCCATTGCGCAAATCGACCCGGAACACGCCGCCCTCCCGGTCATGGCGCGAGGCAACGAGGCCATATTCGCTCGGCGGCTGGGCTGTGGCTCCCTCGCCCGGCTTGTAGCACAGGGTGAGGCCGATCTGGGCGGCGGGGTCGCGCGGGCTTTCATTTTTCTGGGCATCGGTCTTTGACACCTGATCCTTCAGGCCATATTGGCAGGCCCCGACCTCGCCCGTCAGACGATCGACGCGGTAGACGCGGTTGAGGTCGGTTTCGGGCGCGGCCAAAAATTCATACGTGCCCGCACAAGCCATGGCTGGCGGCAGCAGGAAAAGGGCGGCGGCGAGCAGGGAGCGGGAAATTGCCAAATTCATTGTCTCCTTCTGGTGCAGCCGCGCAGCGACGGGCAGCAAGTGATTCGCCATGCCCCATCTATAGCCGGAGATTTTTGCCCGCGCGCGGCCCAATTGGGAGAACGCTGTTGATTGCTGCAAAAAATCCCGTTAGCAGACCTGATGAACAACCTTCCCCCTCCCCTCCTCATCTTCGACCTTGATGGAACCCTGGCCGAGACGGCGGGGGACCTGATTGCCGCTCTCAACCATGTCATGCTGCGGGAGGGCGCGGGTGCAGTGCCCGTTGCCGCCGCCCGGCAAATGGTGGGCCATGGCGCGCGAAGACTGATTGAGAGGGGCCTTTCCGCCTCTGGCCGCAGCGTGACGCCTGCGCGGCTGGAACAGCTTTTTGCTGACTTCATCGGGTTTTACGAGGCCAATATAGCGGTGCACTCGCACCTGTTTCCGGGCGTTGTCCATGCGCTCGACCGGTTTGCCGCCGCAGGTTTTACCTTTGCCGTGTGCACCAACAAGATGGAAAACGCCTCACTGCTGCTGCTGCGCCAACTCGGCGTGTTGGAGCGCTTCGCTTTCGTCTGCGGGCAGGACACGTTTGGTGTGGCCAAGCCCGACCCTGCCGTGCTGCACCAGACCATCTTGCGCGCCGGCAGCGTGGCAGGGCGCAGCATCATGGTGGGAGACAGCAACACCG
>JAYVYA010000496.1:0-3338 GCA_043784745.1 Hyphomicrobiales bacterium | reverse complement strand
AGCCCTGTCCGTGCAGATTAGGGTCCAGAGGTTAAGATGCGCTTACCCCACAGCGCCGGAGCTTAAAAAGCTTGGTTGACGGAGGCAGATTTTCCGCCCTGATAGACAGTCAAATGCGCCCGCTGGCCGATGTTTGCGGGCAGAATGGCGGGTGCGACAAGGTCCGCCGCACGGCGCATTCCGGTCACGGGCAGGCTGGAGTTGTGCAGGCTGGCAAACTGGGGCTTCAGGATGCGCATGGAAACCAGACGGGGATCGGCAATGGGAAGAATGCCGAACCAGTCCGGCGGGGTGGCAGGCGAAAGGCAGCCCAGCATCCGTGAATGGGTTTTGCCCGCGTGGCGCAGGGGCAAAAGCAGCAATTCCAGCCCGATCAACGGCTTGGCGGCCGGTGCCGCCTTGATGCCGGCAATCACTGGGAAAGCTTCGTCGCAGACGTTCGCCAGCAGGGCCGTGATCTGGCCGCGCTCGCTGTCCGGCCACAGGGCGGTAAAGCTCCGTCCTTTCAGCATGGTGCCAAACAGGCCATTGACCCGGTCCCCCGCAAGGCAGAAAGGATAGCCCCGGCCTGCATCCACTTCCAGGACAAAGGTTGCGCCAAGCGCGCTGCGCAACAGCACGGGGTCAATGTCAGTGCGCTCTGGGGCAGTCCGCTCGCCCCGCATGGCGTTCCAGTGGGCGTAAAGGTCGCGTGTGGCCTGGTGTCTCATCGCCCGTCCCTTGCGCCTTGCCGGAACAATTGTGTTCAGGTCTGGCGTGTTATCTGCCGGGTGGCCCCGGTGCAGCCTTCAGGGGGCAGGAGGCGTGCCAGCGCTGCGGTGTGCCAGTCCGGGACTGTGCGGCGGCCCGGAAATTAAGCTTAACAAGCGGTTGCGATTGCGCGCGCCCCAGAAAAATGGCATGTTCTGGTTACTCCAAACGGGGTAGGCACACCGCCCGCTGCTCCCGGGTCGCCCGCCCCAAACGCCTGCCGATGGTTTTGGCCCCGCTGCTCCCGGGGCCGGTGAAACCGGCGCAGAACAAGGGATACAGCCGGGACTGCTCCCCCGGCCAAATCCTGCAACGGCCAGTCCGGCGCGCTGCTCCCGCGCCACGCACTGACAAGAAGCGGCAAACCTGACCGGCCAGCCCTGCTCCGGCTGCGCAATACAGGAGGGAATGCCAGATGTTAACGGGGGAAAGCCGCAGGGCTTTCCCCCTTGACGTTTTTGCATTGTGCTGGCGGGTTGCCTATAGGCTTGCAGGGACTGGAGCCCGCATCCCATGACATCCTTGCCGCCAACCCGCCATCGTGAGCCGGTCTTCAACGTTCCACTGGCTGTGCTTTTGCTGATTGGGGTATTACTGGCTGTCCATGCCGGGCGGCAATGGCTGGCAGAGGAGACCGATTTCCGCGTTCTGGCAGAATTTGCCTTTGTGCCCGCCCGGATTGCCCTGCAATATGATGCCGCAGGCGTCGCAGCGGCGGTTAAAACCCTTGCCGCCAGTGGCCCGCAAGGACTGGAGGAGGCGCGGGCGGTGCAGTTTTTGCTGGGGCAGGGCGAGGCGAAGCCTTGGACGCTGCTGACTTATTCGATGCTGCATGCGGACTGGACGCACCTGTTGCTTAATTGTGTCTGGCTGCTGGCCTTTGGCTCAGCGGTGGCGTGGCGCTTCGGGACGGGGCGGTTCCTCGGGTTTTTTGCGGTGACAGCATTGGCGGGGGCGCTGGCCCATTGGCTGGCACATCCGCTGGGACTGGCCCCGGTGATCGGCGCTTCGGCCAGCGTGTCCGGCGCGATGGCGGCGGCGGCGCGTTTCGCTTTCCAGCCCGGCGGGCCGATGCGGCGCGGCGGGCAGGCGCGGGGGCCCGGGCTGTACCAAATGCCCGCCCTGCCGCTGTCGCGGGTATTTGCCGACCGTCAGGCCATGCCGTTTCTGCTGGCGTGGTTTGTGATCAATCTGGTGACGGGCATCGGCGCGGTGCCGCTCGGCCTGAGCGATTCAGGCATTGCGTGGGAGGCCCATATCGGCGGGTTTCTGGCCGGTCTGGTGCTGTTTGACTGGTTTGATCCGGTGCCTTTGCGCCCATAACCACTGGTTCATTGCTTGCACGCGGCCGGAAAGGGAGTCATGATCCCTCCGGTAGCGGGTGGCCCGAGCGGGATCAACGGTGCAGGAAACAAACCAGGGAGACCGGTCATGACGATCGCGCGAATTTTGTCCAGCAAGGGCCGCGAGGTCACGACCATCCAGCCAGACCGCACCTTGGGCGAAGTGGCGAAAATTCTAGCTGAAAAAGGCATAGGGGCCGTTATCGTCACCAGTGCTTCGGGCGAATTGCTCGGCATCCTGTCCGAGCGCGACATTGTCCGCGCAGTGGCGCGGCAGGGCGGCGAGGCGCTGCCGGAAACGGTTGCGCGCCACATGACCGCCAAAGTGGTGACCACCACGCAGGAATCCTCCATCGTCGCCGTAATGGAAATGATGACCGCCGGCCGTTTCCGCCATATTCCCGTGATGCGGGCGGGCAAACTGGACGGCGTGATTTCCATTGGGGACGTGGTCAAATACCGGCTGGCGGAAATCGAGACCGAGAGCGAGGCGCTGCGGCAATATATTGCGACGGCGTGAGACATTGCCGAGGCGGTCGCTGACCGCCTTCCTGCAAAGAAGATTAAAAACAAGGCGGCCGCCGACCGCCTCTACAGGGTCGCCGTCTCAATAGCCAAATTGCTCGGCCAGGATGCGCTCGTCGAGGGAATGGCCGGGATCGTGCAGCAGCACTAATTTGGTGGCATGGTCCATGGCAATGTCCACCATGATGACATCGCGGATTTCGACATGGTCGGCAACGGCGGCAACCGGGCGTTTGACCGGCTCGTGAATCTCGATGCTGACTTTGGCCTTGTCGGGCAGCAAAGCCCCGCGCCAGCGGCGGGGACGGAAGGCTGAGATCGGCGTCAGCGCCATCAGTCTGGCGTTGAGCGGCAGGATCGGGCCATTGGCGGACAGGTTGTAGGCGGTGGAACCGGCGGGGGTGGCGACCAGCACGCCATCGGCAGCCAGTTCAGCCAGCCGCACCTTGCCATCCACCGAAATCGCCATCTTTGCCGCCTGGTAGGACTGGCGCGTCAGCGACACTTCATTGATCGCGCGCGCCGTTTCCACCCGCCCGTCGGCGCAGACCGCCCGCATCAGCAGCGGGTGGATGATGGAGGGGTGGGCCGCCGCCAGCCGTTTGTGCAGGCCGCGCAGGCTGAAATCATTCATCAGAAAGCCGACCGACCCCCGGTTCATCCCGTAGATCGGCTTCCCGGTTCCCATAAAGCGGTGCAGGGTTTGCAGCATCAGGCCAT
>JAYVYA010000495.1:0-2234 GCA_043784745.1 Hyphomicrobiales bacterium | reverse complement strand
GGGGCGGAGGAGGCGGGGGCGCAGGTTTGGGCACGAAGACAGGCTTCGGCGGCGCCGCCGTGGGCGGGGGAGGAGGAGGAGGAGGAGGAGGCGGAGGCGCGGGTTTGGGCACGAAGACCGGCTTCGGCGGCGCCGCCGGGGGCGGGGGAGGAGGTGGTGGAGGTGGCGCAGGAGGCTTGGGAGCCACTTGCGGTGGCGGAGCTGGCGGCGGAACGGGCTTTGGCTTTGCAGGCTGACCGGGTAGCTCAGGCACGGCGGCCTGGGCAATCTGGATTTCCCGCGCCATGGCATCTACTGCCAGCCATCCCGGCTGGCCCAGCGCCAAAACCGGGAGAATGGTGCCTGCCAGCAAGCTCTGTCTGAATTTGTGCATGAATGTTTCCGCCGACTCGTCCAAGTGCAAACTATTGCACGATAAGGCGAACAGGACATAGCACCAACACGGCCCGGCTATGGCCGGAATATGGCGGGGATTGGGCGAAGGCTCCCAAACCCGGGGCTGTCATTATTGCGAGGCTTGCGCCATGGCCGCCAGGCCTGGTTTGTGGGCCGAACTCTCCTGCCCGCCAGAAAAGGCGGCGCGCAGGTCCAGCGTGCCGCGATGGCCAAGGTCGTCATAATGCGCCGTCAGGAAGGCGCGGGCACATTCGCGGCCAATGTCGCGCAAGCCCTGCAGGAAGGGCCAGGAGGTATTCATCTTCGAGGCCGCCGAAAAACCGGACAGCGGCAGGCCGCCGTCAATCCGGTGAATGAAGGCCTCGCGGTATTCGCCTTCCGGCAATTTGCCGTCGGCAATCAGCCGGTTGACAAATTCAATGGCGCGGAACTCGCGCAGCAGCGTGCCGTTGAAGGTGATCTCATTAAGCCGGTTCTGGATTTCACGGGCGCTGGTGGGTGTATCATGGCTTTCGACCGGATTGACCTGAACAATCAGCACATCCTGTGTTGCGGCATTGTAGAACAGCGGATAGAGGGCGGGATTGCCCATATAGCCGCCATCCCAGTACGGCACGCCGTCAATTTCCACCGCCTTGAAGAGGTAAGGCAGGCAGGCGGACGCCATAATATGGTCCACCGTGAGTTCCTGGCGCTGGAACAGCTGGATCTTGCCGGTGTGGACATTGGTCGCCGAAATGAACAGCTTGATATCGACGCAGGCGCGCACCTTTTCAAAATCGATCATCTTGATCAGGTGGTCGCGCAGCGGGTTAATGTCCAGCGGGTTGAACTGGTAGGGGCTTAGATAATGGGTCATGAGATCCATGATCTGGAAACTGGGCGAATCTTCAAACTTCATGCCGGCAAACACCTGCTCGAACACCTGACGCTGCACCGATTGCATCGTGCCGTCATCGCTGATCGAATGCCAGAATTCGTGCAGTTTGCGCCGGGCACCCTCGCGGCCATCCTCCAGATAGCCTTCGCAGAATACAACCGCATTCATCGCCCCGGCGGAGCAGCCGGATATGGCCTCCACATCCAGCCGCTTGTCCTCCAGCAGATAGTCCAGTACCCCCCAGGTGAAAGCCCCGTGCGAGCCACCGCCCTGAAGCCCGAGGCTGATTTGCTTGTCGCCATCCCAGCTGATGCGGCGATCATGGGTTCCGGGCTTTCTGGTCGGCACTGCAGGCTCCTGCGGCTGGATGTGAGGGGGCTGGAACAGATTATTGCGCCGTCCAGCCGCCATCAATTGCCATATTGGCACCGGTAATGTTGGCGGCATTGTCCGAGCACAGAAACAATGCCAGCGCCGCGACCTGATCAACCGTGACGAACTGCCTGGTCGGCTGGGCGTGCAGCAGCACGTCGTTGATCACCTGTTCCCTGGTCAGGTTGCGGGCCTTCATCGTGTCGGGAATCTGCGCTTCGACAAGTGGCGTCCAGACGTAGCCCGGCGAGATGCAATTGGCGGTGATGCCAAAGGTCGCCACTTCCAGCGCCACCGTTTTGGTCAAGCCGAGCAAGCCGTGCTTGGCGGTGACATAGGCCGACTTGAACGGCGAGGCGACGGTGGAATGGGCCGAGGCCGTGTTGATGATGCGGCCCCATTTGCGCGCCTTCATGCCCGGCACGGCGGTGCGGATGGCGTGGAAAGCCGCAGTGCAATTGATGGCAATGATCGCATCCCACTTTTCCGGCGGAAAATCCTCGACCGGCGAGACAAACTGGATGCCGGCATTGTTGACCAGAATGTCGCAGGAGCCAAAAATGGTCTCGCAATCGCGCACCATTTT
>JAYVYA010000494.1:0-3074 GCA_043784745.1 Hyphomicrobiales bacterium | reverse complement strand
CATCCGCGCCAACACCCCCCGGCATCCAGATGCTACGCCGGCCGCGCTGGCGGAGGCGCTCATGCTTACCGCGCGCGGGATGGATAAAGAGCGCGACGTTTTGTTTGTGCTGCTGACTTCGCATGGCTCGCAGGACGGCATTGCGGTGCGGATTGGCCATGGTGTGGTGCTGATTTCGCCAGCGGCTTTGGGGGCCATGCTGGCACGCACCGGCGTGAAGCACCGGGTGCTGATCATCTCCGCCTGTTATTCCGGCGTGTTTGCCAATGCGCTGGCCGATGCCGATACGCTGGTGCTGACGGCGGCGGACGCCGACCACCCCTCGTTTGGCTGCACCAATACGGCGACCTCGACCTATTTTGGCCAGGCCCTTTTCAACGAAGCCCTGGGGCAAACCCGCTCCCTGCCGCAAGCCTTTGAGCTGGCGAAGGTGAGTATTGCCAAACGCGAGCGGGCCCAGAAGTTTGACCCCTCCAATCCGCAAATGCGCGGCGGCGAAAATGTGCTGCCCTTGCTGGATGCGCTGGCGGGAAAATGAGTTTTGCCGGGCCTTGCTATTATGCTCAAATTGAGTATATCTAGTGTGTGACAGGCAGGGCCGAACAGGCCCTCGTGTGCCGGACCCTGGTTGGCACCATTGGAGGCGATCATGAGCGTTCATGTTCACGTTGAATCGACGCGGGCCCTACGCCCGCTGAATGCGCCGGTGCATTTCCGCTCCGGCCACGCTAGCGCTGCTGAAAAGTTTGGCATTCTGCCGATGCCCAGCCTGGCATGGACACCTGAGGTTGAAAAAGCCACGGCGCATCTCTACGAACGGGTCAAGTCGATCATCCCGCCTAATGAATGGCCATTCCACGCCCCGTATATCCACGCGATCAATGCTGCGAAGAAACAGCGCCATGCGGTGATCCTGGCACATAATTACCAGACGCCGGAAATCTACCATTGCGTCGCCGATGTCGTGGGGGATTCGCTGTATCTGGCCAAGATGGCGGCCAAATCGGACGCCGATATCATCATCCAGGCCGGCGTGCATTTCATGGCCGAGACTTCAAAGCTGCTCAATCCGGCCAAGACCGTCCTGATTCCCGATGCCAGGGCCGGCTGCTCGCTGGCTGCCTCGATCAATGGTGCCGATGTGCGCCTGCTGCGCCAGCGCTATCCCGGCGTGCCCGTGGTGGCCTATGTCAACACTTCTGCCGATGTGAAGGCGGAGGTGGACATCTGCTGCACTTCGTCCAATGCCGTCAGAATCGTCGAATCACTCGGCGCGGATACCGTCATCTTTTTGCCCGACCAATATCTGGCCAAAAATGTCGCGCGGCAGACCCGCGTGAAAATCATTGCGTGGAATGGCGCCTGCGAAGTGCACGAGCGCTTCACCGCCGCCGAGCTGATCGCCTACCGCGCCGACAATCCCGGCATTGAGATCATCGCCCATCCCGAATGCCCGCCGGATGTGGTGGATGTCTGCGATTTCGCGGGATCGACGGCGGCGATGATTGATTATGTCAGGACACGTCGCCCCAAGCGGGTGCTGATGGTGACGGAATGTTCGATGGCCGACAATGTCGCCTCCGAAACGCCGGATGTCGAGTTTGTCCGCCCCTGCAATTTGTGCCCGCACATGAAACGGATCACCTTGCCGAAAATTCTCGATTCGCTGGTGTTTCTGCGCGAAGAAGTGGAGATCGACCCGGAACTGGCGGAGCGCGCGCGGCGTTCCGTGCAGCGGATGATCGATTTGCGCTAAAACTCCGGAACGCGTCCGTCCCGGTCGCCCTTGGGCCGGGTATTGCACAAGGGTGGACCTCGCCCAAAACAGAAAGCGCCCATGCCCTCCCCAGAAATTCTCGTCATCGGCGGTGGCCTGGCCGGACTGTTTTGCGCGCTGAAACTGGCCCCGCTGCCGGTCACCGTGCTGGCAACTTCGCCCATTGGCGAGGGAGCCTCCTCGGCATGGGCGCAGGGCGGCATTGCAGCGGCCATCGCCGAGGGCGATACACCCGAAAAGCATACAGCCGACACGCTTCTGGCCGGGGCTGGAATTGTCGATGAGCAGGTGACGCTGGAAATGGCGCGCGAGGCGGGCGACCGCGTACGGGATCTGCTGGCCTATGGTGTGCCGTTTGACCGGGATTTGCAGGGACAGCTGGTGCCCTCGCGCGAGGCGGCACATTCCGAGCGGCGGATCGTGCGGGTGCGCGGGGACATGGCGGGCAAGGCGATTATGGAGGCACTTGTGGCCGCTGTGCGCCAGTGCCCGTCGATCCACATTATCGACGGGCGCACTGCTGAGGAACTGGTGATGCATGATGGCCATGCCATTGGCGTGCTGGCGCGGGACAAAAGCGGAAAACTGGAAAAATATGCCGCCGGCGCCATCGTGCTGGCCACCGGCGGCATTGGCCAGCTGTATCAGGTAACCACCAATCCGGTGGAGGCGCGCGGCATTGGTCTGGCGCTGGCGGCGCGGGCGGGGGCTTTGGTGGCCGATGCGGAATTTGTGCAATTCCACCCCACGGCTATCGACATTGGCCGCGACCCGGCCCCTCTGGCCACGGAAGCCCTGCGCGGCGATGGCGCGACCCTGATCAATTCGGCGGGCGAGCGCTTCATGCTGGCGCTCCACAAAGATGCCGAACTGGCACCGCGGGATATTGTGGCGCGCGGCGTGTTGCTTTGCCTGGAAGCGGAGACGTATGCCCATGTGAGGCTGGATATTTAATACAAGCCTGTTGGGCTGCCAGTTCCCGGTTGCATCAGAAGGGAACGATTGATGTGGTACTGGCTTGAACTGGATTGTGATAACGGAGATGGATTCATTCATGCGTTTGCCCGTGCGCAGGTAAAAGGGTACTCCCTGCCATCGCCAGTTATCGATATGCAATTTGAGTGCGGCGAAGGTTTCCTTATTTGAATCTTTATTTACATCAGGTTCCTGCCGGTAGCCTTTCACTTTATCACCCCGGATCCACCCTGCACCATATTGCCCGCGTACTGCTAATTTATGAATATCTTCAGTTTTGAAGCCCCTGAGTGCATTGAGCACATCTACTTTCCGGTTGCGC
>JAYVYA010000493.1:0-3245 GCA_043784745.1 Hyphomicrobiales bacterium | reverse complement strand
GCCATGATGCCTGCCCGGACAATCTGGCCCCTGTTGTCGAGGACACGATTGTCTGGGACGGGCGCAAGCCGCTGCAAACGAAAGGCAAAGTGTTCTCTGATCCGCGCTTCCAGTATTTGCAGGATGGCAAGGTGCCGGTGAAAAATGCCGGGTTTGACCGGGTGCGGTTCATCCAGTTCTCGGAGTGATCTTTGGACCGCGGCCGGGATGGTCGCGGTTCAGACTGGCTATGCCGCCACCAGTTGCAGGAACACCTCCTCCAGGCTGCGTGCGGCCCCGGCCTGCGCCTGCAACTGGGCAAACGTCCCCTCGGCGATCAGCTTGCCGCCGTGCAGGATGCCGATGCGGTCGGAGAGGCGCTCGGCCACTTCCAGTATATGGGTGGTGAGGATGATGGTGGCTCCCGCCTTCACCCGTGCGTCCAGCACATCCTTCACCTGCCGGGCGATGGCGGCGTCAAGGCCGGTCAGCGGCTCGTCCAGCAGCAGCAGCTTTGGCTCGTGAATCAGCGCCCCCGCCAGCGCCACCTTCTGCTTCATGCCACGCGAAAAACCTTCGCAGCGGCTGTCTTTTTGCGGGGCAAGGCCCAGCCAGTCGATCAGTTCGCGCGCCTTCGGCTCGGCAATTGCAGGCGGCACCGACCACAGCCCGGCGACAAAGGCGAGATATTCCATCGGCGTCAGCTTGTCGTAGATCATCGGCTCGTCCGGTAGCCAGGCCGTGATTTTCTTGGCCGCCACCGGCTCTTTCAGCGCATCAATGCCGAAAATGCTGATGGACCCGGCGTCCGGCTGAAGCAGCCCGGAAATCATCCGCAGCGTCGTCGTCTTGCCTGCACCGTTGGAACCGAGCAGCGCATAAAGTTCGCCGGGGCGCACGGTCAGGTTGAGCTGGTCCACCACGCAGCGGTCAAAGTGTTTGGTAATGCTCTTGAGGGCAAGGGCGGGGGTGAACATCGGCGGTCTCCATCGGGCGAGCCGACCCTGCCGCCAATTGGTTTAGATGGGGTTGCGGCAGAGCGCGAACTCCGGAATATTGCCCCTCCCCTACTCCAGCCGCACCACCACACTGTCCGTCGCCCCCTTTGCATCCATCACCGACACGCGGGCAAACCCGGCACCATCAGGCTGCCACAGGGATTGCCGCCGCAGATCAGGCGCACCCACCGGCACGCCATTGACCATCCACAGCAGCGGCGGCACACCGCCAAGCGCTTTCAGCGCCAGCGGGCCGGCGCTGTTCTGTTTCAGGCCGAGGTCCACGCGGGCACCGTCGGGCGGATAGGCGATTTTGAGGGAGCCCGTGTTAGCCCCGGCGGTATTGCGCGGGGCATCGCGGTGCAGATGGCGCAGGGGCGGTGGCAGGGTGGCAGTGGTGGCCATCAGTGCATCGCGCGGGCGCTGCACGAAATCGGGCTCCAGCCCCAGTCTGGCAAAAGCATCAAACAGGATGGGCGCGGCCACCTGCCGGCCAATCAGGCCCGGCACCGCGCCATTGTCGGGCCGGCCGACCCATATGGCGATCGTCGTGCGCCGGTCATAGCCGACAGCAAAGGCGTCGCGGTAGCCATAGCTGGTGCCGGTCTTGAAGGCGATGCGGCCAGCCGGGGCGTTGAGTGGCGGCGGCGCGCCGCGCAGGATGTCAGTGACATACCAAGCTGCGACCGGCTCGGTAATGCGGGAACTAGCGGCTTTGGCGGATTGCTGCGCGTTCTCGATCAAGTCCGGCACCGAGCCACCGCGCGCCAGTCCCGCATAGAGCCGGGCCAGATCCGTCAGGCGAATACCAAGCCCGCCAAGCCCCATCGCGAGGCTGGGCACTGCGTCTTTGGGAAGCACGATCTCCGCCCCGGCATTGCGCAGGCGGGCGAGGAAGCGGGCGGGGCCAACCTCTGACAGCAGCTCCACCGCTGGCAGGTTGAGTGAGTTTTGCAGGGCAATGCGGGCGGTGACAGCGCCCTGAAACGTCAGGTCGAAATTCTCCGGCTGATAGAGGCCGTAGCGCGAGGGCCGGTCATCCAGCACGGTTTCAGGGTGGGCGATGCCGTTCTCAAACGCCATGGCATAGATGAACGGCTTTAAGGCGGACCCCGGCGAGCGCAGGGCGGCGGTCATGTCGAGCGCGCCGCCGCGTGCTTCCGACAGGTAATCGGCGGCACCGACATGGGCGCGGATTTCCCCCGTCGCATTGTCCACGGCCAGAATGGCAGCGGAGACGCGCGGCCCGAGCCGCTCCACCGCATCATGCGCCAGAATTTCCAGTGCGGTTTGCAGGCGGTAGTCGAGCGTGAGGCGCAGCACGCGGGCATCAGGCCGGGCTTTCAGGGCGGCTTCGGCAGCATGGGGCGCGAAGGCGGGGAAGTTGCGGCGCTCGTGCGGCACCGGCTCGCCTTTGGCGGCAAGCGCATCGGCGCGGCTGATCAGGCCATATTGCACGGCGCGGTCCAGCACCCGGTCCCGCGCAGCCCGGGCGGCGGCGGCAAAATGGTCGGGCCGGCGGTTTTCGGGCGATTGCGGAAGCGCGACCAGCAATGCCGCCTCGGCATTGGACAGGCGTTTGGGTTCCTTGCCAAAATAGGCAAGGCTGGCGGCGCGCAAGCCCTCCAGATTGCCGCCGTAGGGCGCGAGCTGGAGATAGAGGTTCAGCACGTCCTCCTTGCTGGCCGCCTGCTCAATCTGCACGGCGCGCACCATCTGGCGCAGCTTGGCGTCGAGCGTGCGCAGGTCGCGCGGCTCCAGCAAGCGCGCCACCTGCATGGTCAGGGTCGAGCCGCCGGAGATGACGCGGCCATGGCGCAGAAACTGCACGGAGGCGCGCGCGAGGGCGCGCCAGTCAATCCCGTGATGGCTCTCAAAACGCCGGTCCTCATAGGTTTCCAGCATGGCGACAAAGCGCGGGTCCACCTCCGCCAGCTTTACCGGCAACCGCCAGCGGCCATCGGCGGTGGTGAAGGCCCGCAGCAGGCGGCCGTCGCGGTCTACCGCAATGGTGGAGCCAGCGGCGGCGGGAGCGAAATTCAGGGGGCCAAGGGCTTTGACACAGGCCTGCCACGAGTAGGGCACGCCGAGGCCCAGCGCGGCGGTGAGGCAGAAGGCGAGGGCAAAGAGGCGGCGGCGCATGGAGTTCCACAATCGCTGTAAGTTATCCCTTGTATCTGGACAAGGGGCCAATTGTGTTTGCAATTGGCTTGCGCGGGGCCGGTGGCCACCGGCCCCGCGCGCGGCGATGTCGCCCGTTGTTCCTTC
>JAYVYA010000492.1:0-3023 GCA_043784745.1 Hyphomicrobiales bacterium | reverse complement strand
CGCGATCAAGCCTGAGGCGCAGGTCGGTGATCTGGTCGAGACCCAGGAGATGGATCCCGAAGCGTTCGGTCGGATCCACGCCCAGACCGCCAAGCAGGTGAAATACAGGCCGGGACCTTTGACGGGCGCTTCGGCGGGCTCCAGCGCGTCGATATAGCGGCAATCCCGGCCAATCTTTTCCAGATTGCCCAGCGCTTTTTCCTCAATTGTCGTCAGGCCGCCGGCAATATTGCCCTTGGTTGGCTGGCTGTCGGAGAGGTCGCTGGTCTTGTGCGCCTCGATCACGTCGCGCTGGTAGGCCGTCCACATCGCCTTGAATTTGGCGGCGGCCTCCGGGCTGGCGGCGCGGGCCTCGCACAAATGCTCGGCCCCGGTAATTTCGGAGGTCTCGCCAAAGCAGCCGTAAATCCCCTGCGGAATCAATTTGTCATACATGTTGCCGACGGTGGGGCAGGAAGACAGGCCGGTGGTCGTATCACTCTCGCCGCATTTGGTGGAAATCCAGAGGTCGGAAATCGGACAAGTCTCGCGGTGCAATTCGCTGGCCCATTGCAGATATTGCTTGGCGACATAGCTGGCCTTGGCAATGGTGGCGATATCGCCATGTCCTTCAATGCCAAAGCCCGTCACCGGCTTGCCGGAAGCGGCAATGCCGTCCACCACCTTCCTGGTCCAGCCATCCTCAATGCCGATGACGACGACGGCTGCGACATTGGGGTTGCAGCCGGTACCAATCAGCGTGCGGAAAAACAGCTCAAGGTCCGCGCCAAACTGCAGGCGGCCATAGGCGTGGGGAATGGCCAGCGTGCCCTTGATATTATTGGCCACTGCCTCGCAAGCAGCGTTGGACAAATCATCCAGCGGCAAAATCAAAACATGATTGCGCACGCCAACGCGGCCATTGGCACGGCGCCAGCCGGCAAAATGCAGGTTTGCGGGGGAAGCGCTCATATCCCTCACCAGCGCTTGGTTTTGACGTTGTGGACATGCACATGCTGTCCCTTGGCTATCGGCGCGATGGCCCGCCCGACATCCTCGCCATATTTTACGATGGTGTCGCCCGGGGCGATATCATGCAGGGCGATTTTGTGGCCGATGGGCACGTCCTGGGAAGCATGCAGGTGAAAGCTGGAATTGTCCGCCGTCACCACGCAGAACATGTTGGTTCCCGCCGTCAAACCCTCCACGACAACAACGCCGCACGAATCTTTTTGGTCATGAACGAGAAGATGGGGGACCAAAGCTATGCACCCGTGCCAGAACTGTCTTATATAAGACATAGGAGTGACACAGGTGTCAATCTTTGGCGGGATTTTTGCGGCATGAACGATAGTCGGGGGAGTGTAGCGGACAGGGCAATGGAATATCGCCCGCTCTACCGTCAGGTGCGCGAGCAACTGGTGCAGCGGCTGGCGGCGGGAGTGTGGCCGCCGGGGTCGGCCTTGCCGAGCGAAACCAGCCTCGCAACGGAGCTCGGCGTCAGCCAGGGCACGGTGCGCAAAGCCCTGGACGAGTTGACAGCGGAGAATGTGCTGGTGCGGCGGCAAGGGCGCGGCACTTTTGTCGCCCGGCACGGCGAGGGCGGCTTCCTGTTCCAGTTTTTCAAGCTGGTGCCGGACAATGGCCAGCGGGTGTTTCCGCAAAGCCGGGTAATCGGCGTTGCCCGCCAGCCTGCCCCGCCGGAAGCGCGGCGCAAGCTGCAACTGGGCAGGGGAGCGGAGGCGGTGCAGGTCCGGCGGGTGCGCACGCTGGACAATGTGCCCTGCGTGATCGAGAGCCTGTGGGTGCCGGCCGCGCTGTTCCCGGGGATCGAACTGCGGGAAATCCCCAACAATCTCTATGCTTTGTACTCGGATGGCTATTCAGTGACGATAGGCGGCGGGCGGGAGCAGATCAAGGCGGTCTTGCTGTCTCCCGGGGACGCTGCGCTTTTGAATATCACACCCGGCCATCCGGCACTGGAAATTGACCGCGTCGCCACTTCGCTGGAAACTGTGCCGGTGGAATGGCGGGTAAGCCTGTGCCTGACCAGCAAGATGCATTATGCATTGGATTTGAAATGAGATTTGTAAAAACAATGCTGAAACTGCTGACACTAGCGCTGGCCGCTGGCGCATTGACGCCCGTTGCGCGCGCTGGAACCTTTGACAGCGCCTATACCACCCAGGATTACCAGAAATGCCCAATTGCGTTGAGCGAACCGGGGGCCATCACGCGCCATTGCGCGGGCTACGGCGGCATCCGCGTCAACTGGTTTGGCGCAGATGATGATGCTATCGTCGACTTTGGCCGCAAAGGCAATGTTGTGGAGGCTGCGGGCCTGTCGTTCGCTGCGGCCAAAGACACGATTGAGTGGCGTGGTCCGCTGCGCGGCAAAACCATCGCGCCGCTGGCTGCCATCGTGCGCTACAGCATTTGCCAGACTATTTCCGGCCCCTGCCACGATGAACTCCATGTCTACCGCCTGAACGGCCGGGAGAGCTCCTGTGTCATGTCCATAGTCGATGGACGGCCGCCCGATGCCAATGTGCAGGCGCGGCGGATGGCGGATAATTTTGGCGCTTTGTTCCGGTGCGGGAAGGACAAAGTGAAGCGGTAAGGGGGCAGCAGAATTTTTAACCAAACTTGAGAATATTCAATACCTTGTTGTGCCTGTTTCGCCCACCCTCGCAAATGCCGGGTAGTGTCTCTGTTTGAAATCTGAATTTTTAGACCCCCTTTCAGGTTTTCAACCTGACCAACTACCCCAAATTCAGAAACTTTCTCGCTCATACTCAAATATATAGATATAACTGTATTCAACTGCGCAAGGCGAAATCTGGGTTTAAGCTAAAGCGGTATTGCAATGGTTTTCATGATGCGGTCTGTTTCGGACAGTATCTTGATGATCTTCTGATAGTGCCTGATGTCATCGAAAGTCAGTTCGCGGCCCTTGCGGTCTTTCAGCCATTTTTGGGCGGGCTGGTAGCCGCCGATATAAAAATTCCAGGCAATCTCCGGCACATTTTCAAATCCTTGATGGG
>JAYVYA010000491.1:0-3573 GCA_043784745.1 Hyphomicrobiales bacterium | reverse complement strand
TAGGATTTGTTGCGCCCGTCGACGATCTGCGAGTCGCTGTCGGCAACACGCGGGTCAAGCGCGGTGTCGGGCGGCAGCAGAAGCGGTATTCGTCAAATGGGGGCTGGATTTTGCTGTGATCGGCAAGACGACCGACACATTGCGGTTTGTGGTGAAGCACAAGGGCGAGGTCAAAGCTGATTTGCCAATCAAGGAACTGGGCGATGAAGCGCCGTTGTATGATCGCCCGTGGGTGGCAACGCCGAAGCAGGCGGTGATTGAGGCCGCTTCGGTCAAAGCGCCCCTGTCCCATGGGGCGGCGCTGCTGCAACTGATCGGGTCGCCGGACCTGTGCTCGAAGCGCTGGGTCTGGGAGCAATATGATCATATCATCTTGGGCAATTGCGTGCAGATGCCGGGCGGCGATGCCGGGGTGATCCGCATCGGCGATGGCCCCAAGGGTCTGGCCATGACCACGGACGTGACGCCGCGCTATTGCGAGGCGGACCCGGTGGAGGGCGGCAGGCAGGCGGTGGCGGAAGCCTGGCGCAACCTGACCGCCGTGGGGGCCACGCCGCTGGCGGCCACCGACAACCTCAACTTCGGCAATCCGGAAAAGCCCGAATACATGGGCCAGCTGGTGGGCTGCATCCAGGGCATTGGCGAGGCCTGCCGCGCGCTGGATTTCCCCATCGTGTCGGGCAATGTCTCGCTCTACAACGAGACGCAGGGTCGCGGTATTTTGCCGACGCCCACCATTGGCGGCGTCGGCGTGATGGCGGATGTGGCCCGCACGATGACACTGGGCTTCAAGGGGGCCGGTGAAGTGGTGCTGCTGATTGGCGCGACGCAGGGCTGGCTCGGCCAGTCGCTCTACCTGCGCGACATTTGCGGGCGGGAGGAGGGGGCACCGCCCCCGGTGGACCTGGCCACTGAGCGCCGCAACGGCGATTTTGTCCGCGGGCTGATTAACGGCGGGCTGGTAAGCGCCGTGCATGATGTGTCGGATGGCGGCCTCGCTGTGGCTTTGGCGGAAATGGCGATGGCGGGCGGGGTCGGTGCTCATATCCGCAACCTGGACCCGCGCATACCCGCCCATGCCATGCTGTTTGGCGAGGATCAGGCGCGTTATGTGGTGACAGCCTCGACGGCGGCCTCGCTGAAGATTTCGGTGGCGGCGGCCAGGGCGGGGGTGGACTGGACCGGGCTGGGTGTTACCGGCGGGGATGCGCTGGTGATGGAGGGCGAGAGTGTGGCGGTGGAGGCGATGCGGCACGCACATGAGGGCTGGTTGCCGACGTATATGGGCGGGTGAGGAATTTGTGGCGACCGAGCGGCAATATTCAAGAGCACACTTATGGCTCTTGATGAATTTTGTTGCGACGCAGATACTTCAGGACGATACCTGTGTCACGGCCTCGCCAGGCTGACATGTTGTGGCGGTGAAGAGCTGGATGATTTGCGAGCGATTCGGGCCCGTGTCGGTGGCGCTGGCCATGGTGGTTGACGGCGGCAAGCTGCGGGTCATCGTGCGGCCTGGCGCTTTCTCGGCCTGCCCCTGCCGCGCTGGCTGGCACCGGGCGGCAATACGTTTGAATATGCCGATGGTGGCCGGTTTTGCTTCCACGTCGAAATTGCCCATCCGCTGACCGGGCTGATTGTGCGGTATCGCGGCTGGCTTGCCCCGTAGGCAGCCAAACGCCCGCGTCTTTCGAAGCGGGCGCTGGTTTTGTCTGGCAAAGCTTACGCGCCGGTGAGGGCCTTCAGCTTGAAGCGCAAACCTTCTACCGCCGGTTTGGCAATATCGCCCACGCCGGGAAGGGCCATTACCTTGTCCATCACGCCGTTCAGTTCGGTCACCGCCGGGCCAACCGTGCCAGCCAGCGTCTTTTTAGCCTCAGCCGGGAGGGCGGCGGCAAGCCCGCTGACCTTGTCGAGCGCGGCACTGGCTTCACCCAGCTTGGGCAGGGCGGCGGTGGCGGATGCCGCATCGGTGATCGATGCCAGCGTACCCTTGACGCCATTCAGCGCGTCAGTCGCCTGCTTGCCCAAAGCGCCGACATCCGGGAGTGCGGGAACCGCAGGGACAGCGGGCACAGCAGGTGCAGCGGGCGTCGCAGGGGCGGCCGGCGTCGCCGGGACGGCGGGTGCAGCCGGGGCCGCTGGTGTCGCCGGGGCGCTCTGCGTCACAGCAGCTGGCTTCTCGACAACTTTCGGCGCGCTGGGGCGGGTAAAGTAATAGGCAAGGGCACCCAAAACAACAATTGCCACCACAATCCAGACCCAGGACGGAACGCCGCCGGAGGTTTCATCATTGGAAACGGTAGCCTGCGGCGAGGGCATCGTCGGCATTCTGGGTGAAGCAGCAGCAATATTGCCAGCCACATTGCTGGCACCCTGGCCCACGCGGCCAGCCATGGCGGCGGCACCGCCGACGGCACCGGCAAGGCCTGCGGGCAAAGCTGCCTCAATCATGCCCTTCTGCGAGGCGAAGAATTTGCCCAGCGAAGCGCCATCGGCCCAGCTGGAGGGGTCCTGCTGGCCAATCACGCCCATGACGGCGGGCGTGAGATAGCCCAGAATCGACTTGACGGCGGCCGGGGTGGTGCCGTTGGAACCAGCGACCGCACTGGCGATCGCGTCAATCTTGCCTTGGCCGATCAGCGAGCCGAGCAGCTTGCTGCCTTCCGCCGCAATGCTGGCCTGGCCGGACGTGCCGGCGGCGGAAGCCAGTTTGTCCATCACCGACATGTCCATGCTGCCTACGGCGGCGGAAATGCGCTGCGCGCCCTCGCCGCTGGCGGCTGTGGAGGCAATGCTGCCCAGGATGCCGGGAATGGCGGAATTGACGACATTTTGCGCCGTCGTCGCATCCATGCCGATGCCGCTGGCGATTTTGGTTACGGTGTCGGGATCAACAACGCCCATCACGAGGTCAACAAGACTGTCTGCCATGGTTCTGTCTCCATAAAAATTGATGCCTGAATGACCAAATTGTGCCAGCGGTCAATCGCATGGATTCCTAACACGGGATTGTGACGGGCGGTAGGGTGTGTTTTCGGGATTGTGGGGGTGAATTGGCGACCTTATGTCCGGTGATATGGATGCCCGGCCAGAATCGTGATGGCGCGATAAATTTGCTCGGTGGCCAGAACGCGCACCAGCTGGTGCGGCCAAGTCATGGCACCCAGAGCAAGCACCACATCCGCGCGGCCGCGCAAGGCAGGGTCAAGGCCATCGGGGCCGCCGATGACGAGGGCCAACCCGGGCGTGCCATTGTCCCGCGCCTTGCCGATCTCGGCGGCAAAGGCCGGGCTTGTCCATGATGTGCCGCGCTCGTCCAGCACGCACAGGCGCGATCCCGGCGGCACCAGCGCGAGCATATCGCGCGCCTCTTCAGCCTTGCGGTCTTCCGGGCGGCGGGCGCGGCTTTCGTCAATTTCGCGCATGTCAACGCCGGTCAGGCCGACAGAGCGGGCGCTGGCGCTGGCGCGCTCCAGATAGCGCGCCCGGGGTTGTTTCAGTTAGGCGCGGTACGCGGATCACCAGCTTGTCGCCGGCCGCCGTGGAGCCAAGCCGCGAGGCCGGGGCTGA
>JAYVYA010000490.1:0-12561 GCA_043784745.1 Hyphomicrobiales bacterium | reverse complement strand
ACAGGTGCCGATTTTTATGTGCCCGGTTTGCTTCGCATACCCCTCATCCGGCGCTTCGCGCCACCTTCTCCCGCAGGGGGAGAAGGGAAGTGGCGGGCTGATTCACAGAAAATGCATTATGCTCTGGAAGTGCGAGGTCCGGCATGGGCTAAAAAATATCCGGTTCCCCGACAGCCGCGCCGAAATCCGTCTGCAAAAAATCGAAGTCGCAGCCTTCGTCCGCCTGGCGGATGTGTTGGGAAAACATCCAGCCGTAGCCCCTCTCGTAGCGCGGTTTGGGCTCTGGCAGGGCAGCGCGGCGGCGGGCGAGCTCGGCTTCCGGCACTTCCATGGAAATGCTGCGGGCGGGCACATCGACGGTGATGATGTCCCCCGTCTTAACCAGCGCCAGCGGCCCGCCAATGTGAGATTCCGGCGAGACATGCAGGATGCAGGCGCCATAGGCCGTGCCGCTCATCCGCGCGTCGGAAATCCGCACCATGTCGCGCAGGCCCTGTTTCAGCAGCTTTTTCGGGATTGGCAGCATGCCCCATTCCGGCATGCCCGGCGCACCCAGCGGCCCGGCACTTCGCAGCACCAGCACGGTATCTGCGGTAACATCCAGATCATCCCGGTCAATCCCGGCTTTCAGGCTGGCATAATTGTCAAACACCAGCGCCTTGCCGGAATGCCGCAGCAGATGCGGCGCAGCGGCGGAGGGTTTCATCACGCAGCCATTGGGCGCGAGATTGCCTTTCAGCACAGCCAGCGCGCCTTCAGCATAGATCGGATTGTCCAGCGGGCGGATGACATCATCATTGTAGACCTCCGCCCCTTCCAGTGTCTGCGCCCAGGTTTTGCCCGAGGCATTGATCTGTGTGAGGTCGAGCAGGGGTCTCAACCGCGTCAGCAGGCCAAGAAGCCCGCCGGCATAATAAAAATCCTCCATCAGATATTTGTCGCCGCTGGGGCGGATATTGGCGATGACGGGCACGATCCGGCTGGCCGCATCAAAATCCGCCAGCCCGATGGCATGGCCCGCCCGCCGCGCCATGGCAATGATGTGGATGACAGCATTGGTCGAGCAACCCATGGCCATGGCGACGACAATGGCATTGCGGAACGCGGCCTCGGTCTGGATTTTGGCCGGCGTCAAATCCTCCCACACCATATCCACCGCGCGGCGTCCGGCATCGGCACACATGCGGATGTGGCTGGCATCGGCGGCGGGGATGGAAGATGCCCCGGGCAGGCTCATGCCCAGAATGTCGGCGAGCGCCGTCATGGTGGAGGCCGTGCCCATGGTCATGCATACGCCATAGGAGCGGGCAATGCCCACTTCCATCTCGCCCCAGTCCTTGTCGGTAATATTGCCCGCCCGGCGCTCGTCCCAATATTTGAAAGCGTCGGAACCGGAGCCGAGTACCTTGCCGTGCCAGTTGCCACGCAGCATCGGCCCGGCGGGCACATAGACCGCCGGCACACCGGCGCTGGTTGCCCCCAGCAGCAGGCCCGGCGTGGTCTTGTCGCAGCCACCCATCAGCACCGCGCCATCGACGGGGTGCGAGCGGATCAGCTCCTCGGCTTCCATGGCGAGAAAATTGCGGTAGAGCATGGTGGTTGGCTTGACCTTGCTCTCCGACAGCGACATTGCCGGAAGCTCGACCGGAAACCCGCCCGCCTGCAACACCCCGCGCTTCACATCCTCCACCCGGGTCTTGAAATGGGCATGGCACATGTTGAGATCGGACCAGGTATTGAGAATGGCGATCACCGGCTTGCCCGCATAATCGGCCGCCGAATAACCCATCTGGTTCATCCGCGAGCGATGCCCGAACGAGCGGAAATCATCGGGCGCAAACCAGCGGGCGGAGCGCAAAGTCTCGGGTGTTTTGCGGGTCATGCGTGTTTCCGGCGGGATAAGCCGGCCTGGCTGGCAGCGCGGGCTGTCAATCAATCCGGGAATGGGGCACATATTGATATTCCGGCAGCTGGCAAACGGCAAGCTGGAGATTTGGCAAACCAGCAAGGGCGACTTTCATGCGCAGACATTCCATCGCCGCCATCCCCGCCGACGGCATTGGTCCCGAGGTGATCGGGGCGGGCATTGAGGTGCTGCAGGCGCTCGAAAAGCGGCTTGGCGATGTCGCATTTGAATTTACCCATTTTGGGTGGGGCTCGGACTATTACAAAAAGCACGGCCTGATGATGCCCGCCGACGGGCTGGCGCAGCTGAAAAAGTTCGATGCCATTTTCTTTGGTGCCGTCGGCGCGCCCGATGTGCCCGACCATGTCACCCTGTGGGGCCTGCGCCTGCCGATCTGCCAGGGCTTTGACCAATACGCCAATGTCCGGCCCACACGGATTTTTCCCGGCATTGCCTCGCCGCTGGCCGGCGTCGGGCCGGGCGATCTGGACTGGGTGATCGTGCGGGAAAATTCCGAAGGCGAATATTCCGGCCACGGCGGGCGCTCGCATCGCGGCATGCCGGAGGAGGTCGGCACGGAGGTGGCCATTTTCACGCGCACCGGGGTGGCGCGCATCATGCGCTACGCCTTCCGGCTGGCGCAGGGCCGCCCCCGCAAATTGCTGACGGTGGTGACAAAGTCCAACGCCCAGCGCTTCGGCATGGTGATGTGGGACGAGATTGCCGCCGAGGTGGCGGATGAATTTCCCGATGTGACATGGGACAAGATGCTGGTGGACGCGATGACGGTGCGCATGACCCTCAAGCCGAAATCGCTCGACACGATCGTCGCCACCAACCTGCATGCCGATATCCTGTCCGATCTGGCCGGGGCCCTGGCTGGTTCGCTCGGCGTTGCCCCCACCGCCAATATCGACCCCGAGCGCCGCTTCCCCTCGATGTTCGAGCCAATCCATGGCTCGGCCTTTGACATCACCGGCAAAGGCATCGCCAACCCGGTTGCGACTTTCTGGACATCGGCCCAAATGCTCGATCATCTGGGCGAGCATGAGGGCGCGGCGCGGCTGATGCGGGCGATCGAGCGGGTGTGCCTGGCCGGGATTTTGACCCCAGACGTTGGCGGCAAGGCAACGACGCAGCAAGTGACGCAGGCCATGGTGGAGGCGATCCAGAGTTCGAACGAGTGAAACTGGCCCACTGGACCGCGAACCTCCCGGTTTGCCTGCCAGATTTTATTGCAATTGCCTTGCTGCCTTAACCCGATTGCAGCCTTCGCGCTGTAACCTGCTGGCTTGTGTGACAGGCGGGCGTGCGGGCAATGGCGTTTCTTGATTATTTGCTGGCGGCTTTTCAGGCCCGGCTGCACGGCATGCTCAGTCCAGCATCGCCCTTTTCACTTGTCTCGCTGGCGGGCGCGCTGGCCATTGTGGCATGTATGTTCCTGCGCCGCCGCCGACCGGGGCTGCCGCGCTGGCGGGTGTTTTTGCGCGCCGCCTTTCCGGCGCATATCCTCTCCCATGCTTCGACATGGCTGGATTTGCAGATGTTTGTGGCCAATGCCATCCTGCTGGCCGGGGCCTATGGGCTGATGATCCTGGCCAGCCCGTTCTGGAAAGGCCTGGCACTGGCGGGTCTGAATGGCACCTTCGGGCCGCACATTCCCTTCGCGCTGCCCGATGCCGCCATCCTCGCCATTGTCACGCCGGTTGACATCCTGGCGGTAGAATTGGGCTATTGGCTGTCGCATTTCATGATGCACCGCATTCCCGTCCTGTGGGAATTCCACAAGGTTCACCATTCCGCCGAAGTTATGACGCCGCTGACGGAATGGCGCCAGCATCCGGTGGAAATGGTGCTGTTTCCCAACCTCATCGGGTTGTGCCTTGGCGGCACGTATGGCCTGCTGGTCTATCTCTTTGGCGAAGCCGTTCAGCCCCTGTCGCTGTGGAATGTCAATGTGCTGTTCATCCTTTTCTTCCTGACGATTTCACATTTGCGCCATTCCCATGTCTGGCTCCCGCTGACCGGTGTGCTGGGCTGCCTGATCCACAGTCCGGCGCATCACCAGATTCACCACTCAACCAGGCCCGTGCATTTTGACAAGAACCTCGGCTTCTCGCTCTCGGTTTGGGACTGGCTGTTTGGCACCCTGCACCTGCCCGCCCGGCGCGAGGCGGTGACTTTTGGCATTGGTGCGGATGGCGCGGACCATAGCCGGATCGACCGGAGCTTTGGCCTACCGTTTGTGCGGGCCTGGGCAATTTTGCGGGGCAGGTAGCGGTTCCATTGCAGAGGCGGCCGCTGACCGTCAGGCGGCAAGTTTAAGCATACTTCGCCAAGGGCGACCGCCTCTATATATCCAGAATCTTCTGCATAAACACCAGATCGAGCCAGCGCCCGAACTTGAAGCCCACCTGCGGCATATGGGCCACCCTGACAAAACCCAGCTGTTCGTGAAAGCGGATGGAACCGGCATTGTCGGCATCAATGCCGCCGAGGATGACATGCTTGCCCAACGCTTTGGCTATTGGCAGCAACGCCTTGATGAGTTCCCCGCCCAGCCCCTTGCCACGCGCAGCGGCGGCGACATGGACGGAATGCTCGACCGTGAAGCGGTACCCGGGAAAGGCGCGGAAATCGCCAAACGAGGAAAAGCCCAAAATCTCCACGCCCTCCGCCGCCACCAGCACCGGATAGTCCGCTTTCAGCCGCCCCTCGTACCATTCCACCCGGCTCGCCAGCGTTACCGGCACATCGGCATAGACGGCGGTGGAGGTGGCGATGACATCGTTGTAAATGGCGAGAATGCCGGCGAGGTCGGCGTGGGTTGCGGGGCGGATGGGCATGAGGCATTCTCAACGGCAAGGAAATTCGGGCATCAATCATGCCGGGCAATCAAATCTGGCTTTGGGAGAAGCTTGGCCCCGGGCGCGTGCCATAGGCAGAGGCGACACCAGAGCTTACCTTCGAACAATCCAGCCAATGATGCCTGAAGCCTAACGCCCGGCGCTTGCCATGGGCACCATCACCCGGCGGCGCGATACCCGCTCCACCAAAACTTCGCGGCTGTGGCCGCTGCGGCTGGGAACCGACAATGTTAGCGTCGCACGGTTGGATGGCGGATCGGTCTTGATCATTTCGGCCCGCACTTCCTCAGCGGGCAGGCCGGTGAGATCAGCGGCAAATTCCACCTGCTGCAGGCGGTCATCCGTCAAGCCGCGCGCGGCCAGAATCGCCTCGGTCAGCGTCGGCGGGTTCTGCTTGACACGGCGTGTGCCATATTTGGTATTCCAGACTACAGACATTTCATACCCCCTCTGCCTGGCCATTGCCCGCCATTTGGCCGGCGACGGCGATTGGCCAGCCCACAAAACACTGCAAGCACTAATCGTGCCGCTGGCGAATTGTTCCGTTCGATATAACCGGCATAATTTGTCACCTTTGCGGCGGCCAGCCCCGCCGCCGGATTTTTCGAGGCATGGCTGCCAGGTGCCTGGCGCAAAGCTGGTGATTTTACAGGATGCCGGCCTGCCGCTTTCAACCATTCGTGCTTTGCCGCAAACTGGACGACGCGCTATATTTTGGCAAAAGGAGATGTTCCATGACCACACAGACCGCTTTCCCCGTTACCCGCACGGATGCTGAGTGGCGCAAGCGCCTGACGCCCGAGCAATATCACGTCATGCGCCAGCACGGCACCGAGCGTGCCGGCTCCTGCGCGCTGAACTACGAGAAACGGGCGGGCACTTTCAGTTGCGCAGGCTGCGAGCAGCCGCTGTTTGCTTCCAAACTCAAGTTCGAGAGTGGTACCGGCTGGCCCAGCTTCAACGATCCCCTGCCTGGTTCCGTTGAAAACTCACGCGATTCCGGCCATGGCATGGTGCGGACCGAGTGCCATTGCAGTCGCTGTGGCAGCCATCTTGGCCATGTTTTTGAGGACGGTCCGGCCCCAACTTACCTGCGCTATTGCATCAATGGTGTCGCGCTTGACTTCCGGCCCGGGCTGTAGAGGCGACCGCTGACCGCCTTCGTCGCCCGATACCGCGACTCGCCCGGCGGTCAGCGACCGCCGCTCGATTTGCAGGCGAATTCGTGTCTTTGGGCGTTTTTCTGAAAGCTGGCTGTAAGCTTGGCGTCGTATGTGACGTTTCGACGCTGCCTGTGCCGCAAGGCTGGACTGCAAAAAACGCGGGGCCAGGCAAGCGCAGGGAAACAACTAGGAGAGAACCATGCTCAAGAAAATTCTGCTGACCGGTGCCGCCATGGCTCTGGTCGCCACCGCTTCCACCTCGGCGCTCGCCCTCGACAAGATCAAGATCATGGTCGGTGGCATGGAAAAGCACATTTACCTGCCCGCCAAACTGACCGAGCAGCTCGGCTATTTCAAGGACGAGGGCATTGAAGTTGAATTGCTGAACGAGCCGTCGGGCGTTGATGCCGAAGACGAAATGCTCGCCGGAGCGGTGCAGGGCGTGGTCGGCTTCTACGATCATTGCGTTGACTTGCAGTCCAAGGGCAAGTTCGCCGTGTCGGTGGTGCAGTTCAGCCAGGCCCCGGGCGAAGTCGAACTGGTCTCGACCAAGCATCCCGAAATCAAGTCGATGGCCGACATCAAGGGCAAGTTTGCCGGCGTGACCGGTCTTGGCTCCTCCACCAACTTCCTTACCATGTACCTGGAAGTGAAGAACGGCTTGCAGGTTTCCGATGTGACCTCGGTGCCGGTCGGCGCTGGCCAGACCTTCATCGCCGCCATGCAGCAGGACAAGATCCAGGTGGGCATGACCACCGAACCGACGATCTCCCGCCTGCTGAAATCGGGTGAAGCCAAGGTGCTGGTGGACATGCGCACGGTGGAACTGACCAAGGCCGCGCTCGGCGGCACCTATCCGGCGGCCAGCCTTTACATGGAAAGCGACTATGTGAAGAAGCACCCCGAAGAAGTGCAGAAGCTGGCCAATGCCATGGTCAAGACGCTGAAATATATCAACACCCACACCGCCGAAGAAATCGCCGACAAGATGCCGAAAGATTACTTGGTGGGGGACCGCGACCTTTATGTCAGCGGCCTGGCCGCAGGCAAGGCCATGTTCACCCCGGATGGCAAAATGCCCGCTGGCGGACCGGAGACCGTCCTTGCCGTGCTCTCGACCTTCTCGAAGAACCTGAAGGGCAAGACGGTTGACCTGTCGAAAACCTTCACGACGGAATTCGTCGACAAAGTGAAGTAAAGCCGCGCAAATCCCTCTCCCGTCCTTCACGGGAGAGGGACGATGCGAAGCATCAGGGTGAGGGCCGTCTCGCGCATTGTTTCGGCACAAAAACCCTCATCCGCCCTTCGGGCACCTTCTCCCGTGAAGTACGGGAGAAGGGCATACCCAGCCATTCAGCCTGTTGCTCGTCTGCCTTGCGCAGGCTGGCGGGGCGCTGTCAGGAGCCGCCATGCCTGTCCCCTCCATTGAACTGATCAACGTCGGCCGCCGCTTCATTACCCCCGATGGCAAATCGATGACGGCGATCCGCGATTTCAACATGAGCGTTGCCAAAGGCGAGTTCGCCTGCATCGTCGGTCCCACCGGCTGCGGCAAATCAACCACGCTCAACCTGATCACCGGCTTGGCAAAGCCTTCCAGTGGCGAGGTCAAACTCTACGGCCAGCCGATCAACGGCATTGATCCGCGCATCGGCTTTGTGTTTCAGGCCGACGCCCTGTTCCCGTGGCGCAGCGTGCTCGCCAATGTCGTGGCCGGGCCGCTGTTTCGTGGCCAGTCGAAGAAACAATCCTACGACAAGGCGCGTTCGTGGGTGGCGCGCGTCGGCCTTGGGAAATTCGAGAACCATTATCCCCACCAGCTTTCCGGCGGCATGAGGAAGCGCGTGGCTTTGGCCCAGACGTTCATCAACGAGCCGGACATCCTGCTGATGGACGAGCCGTTTTCGGCTCTCGACGTGCAGACCCGCGTGCTGATGCAGGATGCTCTGCTGCAATTGTGGTCGGAGAACAAGGCCTCGGTGATTTTCGTCACCCATGATCTGGAGGAGGCGATCGCGCTGGCCGACAAGGTCTATGTGCTCACGGCTGGCCCCGGCACGGTCAAGCGAATCTATGACATTGACATCCCCCGCCCGCGCGTCAGTTCCGAAATTCGTTACGAGCCGCATTTCATCGAGATTTCCAGGACGATATGGGGTGATCTGAAGGAAGAAGTGATGATTAGCCATACCCGCGCGCAGGCAGCCTGACTGTGGCGGCGGCCGCTGAACCGCCGGGTCGTACTTGTTTTATCCCCGGCGGTCAGCGACCGTCGCTCGACATCACGGAGCCCATCCATGACCATGACCCAAATCGCCCCGGTCTACCGCGCCGGCACCAGCGATGCCGAGATTGAAGCTGCCGCCGCGCTGGGGGCGAAGAAATACAAGCGGCTGGTGCTGTTCCTTCAATTGCTGATCTTGTTCACGCTGTTGTTTTTATGGGAATTTTGTGCGCGCACCGGCGAAATTCTGGACCATTGGTATGCCATTGTCCCGGATGCTCCCGACCAGAGCGTGCTGGAATTTCTTGGGCGCGACCCCATTGGCAGGCACAAGAGCCTGATGGACCCTTTCCGTTATTCTTTTCCAACCGAAATCTTCTCCCGTTTATGGGAATGGATGTGGGAGGGAACGTCGCTGGGCTCCCTGTGGTATCAATTGTGGGTCACCATGTATGAATCGCTTTGGGGTTTCATCACTGGTTCAATCGCCGGCGTCATCGTCGGGATCGCTTTGGGTCGCAACCGCCTCGCGGCCGATGTTTTTGCGGTTTATATCAAGGTCGCAAATTCAATTCCGCGCGTTGTGCTTGCACCCATTTTCCTTGTGCTGTTCGGGCTGGATGAATGGTCCAAGATTGCGCTGTCCTTTGTGATGGTTTTCTTCGTGGTCTTCGCCAATGCGTTCCAGGGCGTCATCGAGGCTGACCGCGCCATGATTGCTAATGCGCAAATTCTGGGCGCGTCGCCGAGGAATGTGACACTTTACGTGATCCTGCCCTCGGCCATGACCTGGATTTTGGCTTCATTGCATGTCAGTTTCGGGTTCGCCATTGTGGGTGCGGTGGTGGGTGAATTTGTCGGAGCGCGTCACGGCATTGGCCAGCTGATCCAAATCTCGCGCGGCAGTTTTGACATGGGCGGGATGTTCGCGGCGATTTTTCTGGTGATGGTGGTTGCGCTGCTGGCCGAGTTCGTCATGACCGCCGTTGAAAACTCCTTGCTCAAATGGCGGCCAAAGCCGTTGAACGAGACGGCCTGACGCTTGATTTGGCTCCAGGTCATTTTCAGTCTGGTGAAATTCAACCCCGGTAATCGAAACTCAGAGTTTCGATTACCGGGGTTAAATCAGGATTGGTCTGCCAAGGCCCCGGCCCGAAGCCGACACTTCGCGCCCCCGCCCACAGCCAGCTTGACACTCTCCCCGCCCGCTCCTACCCCTAGTGCATTGCAAAACAAACAGGAGGCCTGTCATGTCCCTCAGAATTTCCGGCAAGAACATGGACATTGGCGAGGCCATGCGCAGCCACATTCAGGACAAGATTGGCGGCATCGCCGGGCGCCTGTTTGATGGCAGCGTCAATGGCCATGTGGTGATGGAGCGGGAAGGCTCCGGTTTCCGCGCCGATTGCATGCTGCATCTCAGTTCCGGGGTGACCATTTCCGCCGATGGCAAGGGCCACGAACCCTATGCCACCTTCGAGCAGTCCGTGGAGCGAATCGAAAAGCGCCTGCGCCGCTACAAGACCCGCCTGAAGGCCCATCACCATGGCAAGGCCGACACCATGGCCGCGCCGGAACTCTTTGCCGAGCACGTCATTGAGGCCCCGCACGAGGACCATGACGATGCGCAGGAATTTAGCCCGGTAATTATTGCTGAAACCCATTCGCGTTTGAAAACAATGGCGGTTTCCGGTGCAGTGATGGAACTGGATGTCACCGGGGCCAATGTCACGGTCTTCCGTCACGCCGGTTCGGGAAGGGTCAATCTGGTCTACCGGCGGCGGGACGGAAATATCGGCTGGATTGATCCAGCGTTGGATAAGTCCTAGGTCAAGCGCTGACGCTGGCAAAATATTGTGCTACCGCAGCGTCTGACAAGCGGGTGCGGCACGGCTCTTGCGTCATCAGGTGCGGGATTTCTGCATATCCACTGCGTATGAAAATGCCCACAGGAAGCCTTTGATATGCCGCTCCATGATTTGATTGCCCCGGATGCGATCCTGCACAATTTACAGGCAGCTACCAAAAAGCAGGCATTGCAGGACATTAGCGATCTCGCGGGCAAGCTTTCCGGCCTGCCGGCGCGCGAGATCTTTGATGTGCTGCTGCAACGCGAGCGGCTGGGATCCACCGGCGTTGGCAGCGGCATTGCGATTCCGCATGGCAAGCTGGCCAAGGCTAACCGGATTTTCGGCGTCTTTGCCCGGCTCGAAAAGCCAATCCAGTTTGATTCACTGGATGGCGCACCGGTAGACCTGATTTTCATGCTGATCGCGCCCGAATCGGCTGGTGCCGACCATCTCAAGGCGCTTTCCCGCATTGCCCGCGTGCTGCGCGATGTATCGCTCACCGACCGCCTGCGCGCGGCGCGGGACGGCAAGGCGATTTATGCGATGATGACGGCCAGCCCGGCCTCGCACGCCGCCTGATTGCCACCACGCGGCCAGCAACCGCGCCTACAATTTCGGGGCCGCCGCCGCCAGCCATGTCCGCCGCTCTCGCACCACCACGCATAACCGGTCAAACGCGAGGCTGAAGGCCGAGGCGCGATGGCCTTCCAGCCCGCGCAGCTTGGTCCGGTCCAGCACAGAGGCCAGAATGACGTGCGCCTCATCCTCGATCGTATCAAGGGTGGCAACGTCGCTGGCGGCCCGTGCCGCCTGCATCAATTGCACCATGCGCTCCAGATGCGATTCAATTTCGGCATAGCTTTGCAGCCCCATCCGGCTGGCAAAGGCGGCAATGCCAGAGCCGATCAGGCTGGCAAACATGGCGGTGAGGTAGATGATGTCGCCATTCTTGTCGAAAAACGTCTGCTCCTCGCCGTCGATATAGGCGGCAACGCCGGGGTGGGTCGGCAGTGCCTGGCCCTTGTCGGTAGAAGGGGCCTGCAGGAGGTTGGCCAGCGGCAGCGACTGGGCAATCATCGGGCGCACGGCAAACATGTGGCGCGCCACATCCGCCGCCACCGCATCGGACAGGCTGTTCTTGCCCACCAGGCGGACGGAAATGCCCAAAGTATCGAAATTCTCCTTCGGCCTTTGCGGCGAGCCGCCAAAAGCCCCGGCGACAATCTCCTGCGTTTCAAAAGCTGGCGCGCGCAAGGCAATCGCGCTGGCTTCCGAAATCGGAATAAACACCGGTGGCCCGCCGGCATTCTGCGTCAGCACCGTAACCGCCTCCCCGACAGTGCCGGCGGAGGGCACGCCCACAACCAGCACCGCATCAATCTCGTGCTCGCGAATCGCCTTGGGCAGGTCTTCCGGCATCAGGTACGTGGTTGTGACCGCATCGGGCGGCACGTCATATTGCCCGAGCACCGTAATCAGCAGGGCAGAATTGCCGGATCCGCTGGTGCGCCCGCGCAGGATGCCCACCTTCTGCCCGCGCAAATCAGGCACCTTTGCCAGTTTTGATCCGGCCGGGGCCATCAGAACCGCCGCCTCACGGTAGAGAACCGCCAGCGTCAGCCCGCTGGGCGGCATGGCAATGTCACTGCGCACCACGGCGAGGTCGGATTGCCCCGCCTGCAGCGCGGCGGCGCTGGCAGCAAAATCGGCCGTTGGCAGAATCCGGAAGCGGATGTTTTTGCCCTCGCGGGCGAAGGCCTGCTGCATCGCCGTCATCAGCCGGCTGCTTTCTGAATTGGCCGTCACCGCGACACGCAGATAAGTCGGACGCTCAAGGACGAAAAAACCTAACCCGGCAAGACCCGCCAGCGCCAGGCTGCTGGCAAGCGATGCAAAAACCACACGGCGCATCCTGACACTCCCGGGAAGCATCGGAGTTCAGAAAAACCCCGCCTTTGGTTGCATACACGCAAATCTTTGCGCCGCAAGTGTCCCTTCTATTTGCCAGCCGCCATTTTCCTGTCGCGCTTGGCCAGCGTGCGCAACCTCAGCGCATTGAGCTTGATGAAGCCCGCCGCATCGCGGTGGTCATAGGCCACCGCGCCTTCCTCAAACGTCACCAGATCCTGGTCATACAGCGAGCAGGGCGAGGTGCGACCCACCACAGAGGCATTGCCCTTGTAGAGCTTCATCCGGACCCGCCCGCTGACATGGGTCTGCGATTTGTCAATCAGGGCCTGCAGCATTTCCCGCTCGGGCGAGAACCAGAAGCCATTGTAGATCAGCTCGGCATATTTGGGCATCAGCTCATCCTTCAGATGCGCCGCGCCGCGGTCCAGCGTGATCGATTCAATGCCGCGATGGGCAAAATACAGGATGGTGCCGCCCGGTGTCTCATACATGCCGCGCGATTTCATGCCGACGAAGCGGTTCTCGACCAGATCCAGCCGCCCGATGCCATTGTCATGGCCGAGCTTGTTGAGGGCGGTCAGCAGATTGGCAGGCGACATTTTCTGTCCGTCAATTGCCACCGCATCGCCGCGCTCAAAGT
>JAYVYA010000489.1:0-1662 GCA_043784745.1 Hyphomicrobiales bacterium | reverse complement strand
GTTTTCCAGCAGCGCATCAATCTCGGCACGGCCAATGCCGTGCGCCACCAGAGCATCATCAAACAACTGCACGTCGGCATCGGCCGGATCGGGCCGGCTGATGGCGCTGGTTTTGCCATTGGCCATGGCATCGAGCCAAGCTCGGGCAAAATCAGCCGCCAGCGCCCGGTTTTGCCCCATAAAGGCGAAAAATTCCGGCTCCGCCCCGCCATAGAAGAAATCAACGCACAAACGCGCATCACGCCCCGCCAGTGCCTGCATGAGCCGCGCCTGCACGGCAGCGATATTTTCCAGCCCGGTATTTTCCGCCCGCGCCGCCAGAATGCCATGGGTCTGGCGCAAGGCCCGTGCCGCCTGGAAAAACGCCCGGTCCACGCTGGCCGGAGCGGAATCCGCCCCCGCCGCTTTTGTGGCGAGACCATCGACAATCCGGGTATATTCCGCCGGAAACGCCGCCTGCAACCGGTCAAAATAGCTCTGGTATTCGGCAATGGCGGCAAACTGGCCACGCAATTTCAGCCGCGCCTCCTCCAGAGACAGGGGCTGCACCGGCCTGGGGGCCACAAGTTCGGCAGGTGTCCACAGGGCAACAGCCCAGCCCGCAGCAGGCCGGTCCCCCCTGTGCCAGCCGAACAATCCGGCGAGCACCAATGCAATGCCAAGCAGCACAAGCCGCAACTGGTTCACGCGCGAATCCTCAAGCCGTCACGAGAGGGAGCGTAGCGGAGAAGGGGGATTGAGCAAGGGGTTTTGAAGGGGGGCAGGCACGTCGGGCCAGTTCAGCCATTTGCTGCCGTTGCGGGACAGATGCAGCGGCTTGGTGAGGGGATTGGAGAACTCGACATTGCCCATCACGCCCCCCTCCCTTGCCACCCCCGCCCCGCCTGCTGTAATCACCCCGCTCCATCCCGCTTACGCCAACCGGTACCGGCGAGTGAGCTACAGGAGCCAAAATGATCCACGTTACCTTCCCCGACGGCGCGCGCCGCGAATATGCCGCCGGAACTTCTGGCTTTGACATCGCCAAAGCCATCTCCCCCTCGCTGGCCAAACGCACAATTGCCATGGCCCTCAATGGCACGCTCACCGACCTGTCGCTGGCCATCAACGCCGATTCCACTCTCGAATTCATCTCCCGCGACGATCCGCGGGCTCTGGAGTTGATCCGGCATGATTGCGCCCATGTGCTGGCGGAGGCGGTGCAGGCGCTTTATCCGGGCACGCAGGTCACCATCGGCCCCGTCATCGAAAACGGCTTCTATTACGATTTTTACAGGCAAACCCCGTTTACTCCGGAAGATTTTCCCGCCCTCGAGAAAAAGATGCGCGAGATTATCGCCAAAGACCGGCCTTTTACCCGCGAGGAATGGACGCGCGACCAAGCCAAGGATTTCTTTGAGAAAAAGGGCGAGGCTTTCAAAATCGAGCTGATCGACATGATCCCGGCTGGCCAAAGCCTCAAAATTTACAAACAGGGCGACTGGCTCGACCTCTGCCGTGGCCCGCACATGACTTCCACCGGCAAGATCGGCTCCACCTTCAAGCTGATGAAAGTGGCAGGGGCCTATTGGCGCGGCGATTCCAGCCGCCCGATGCTGTCGCGCATCTACGCCACCGCTTTTGCCAAACAGGAAGACCTGGACGCCTATACAAGCATGCTGG
>JAYVYA010000488.1:0-2682 GCA_043784745.1 Hyphomicrobiales bacterium | reverse complement strand
ACATGACGCGCGATCCGCTGGGTGCCGCTGGTGATTTCATCACCGCGCCAGAAATCAGCCAGATGTTTGGCGAGTTGATTGGCCTGTGGGCGGCGCATGTCTGGAGCGGCATGGGCGCGCCCGCCCCGGTGCGGCTGGTGGAACTGGGGCCGGGGCGTGGCACGCTGATGCTGGACGCCCTGCGCGCCGCCCGGGTGGCGCAGGAGTTTTTTGCCAGCCTTGAGGTGCATATGGTGGAAACCAGCCCGGTGCTGGCGCAGCGCCAGCGCGAGACGCTGGAAACCAGCGGCCTGCCCGCACACTGGCACGCGAGCTTTGACGATGTGCCCGGTGGCCCGGCCATCCTCATCGCCAATGAATTTTTTGACGCCTTGCCGGTGCGCCATTTTGTCCGCACGCAAATGGGCTGGTGCGAGCGCTGCGTCGGGCTGGACGGGGCGGGCGGTCTGGCCTTTGGTCTGGCCCCCTTGCCGGAACCCTCGATCCGCACGCAAGCTGCCGAAGGCGCGGTGCTGGAAATTGCGGCAGCGGGCTATCGCCAGATGGGGCAAATCGCCCGGCGGCTGATGGCTGAGGGCGGGGCGGCGCTGGTGGTGGATTATGGCCATGCCGCATCGGGCCTGGGCGAGACTTTGCAGGCCCTGCGGGCGCACCAGCCGGTCGATCCGCTGGCCGACCCGGGGCTGGCGGACCTGACGACCCATGTCGATTTTGCCGCCCTCGCCCGCGCCGCGCAATCGGAGGGGCTGGCGGTGCAAGGGCCGGTGGGGCAGGGGGCGTTTTTGGCTGAACTCGGGATATTTGAGCGGGCGGCGGCGCTGAAACGCCGTGCCAGCCCGGAGCAGGTAGCGGCAATCGAATCCGGGCTGGCGCGGTTGACGCAGGGCGGGCCGGGCATGGGCGAGATGTTCAAGGTGTTGGCGGTGCGCCCCGCCGGGGCATCGCCGCTGCCAGGCTTTGGCGGCACAGGAGGCGCGAATGTTTGAGCCATTGCCCTGCATCCGTTCCCCCCTGCTGGAGGCGCCCGGCATGGCCCATGCCTTTTTCACCCGGCAGGGCGGGGTTTCCAGGGGCGTCTATGCCTCTCTCAACGGCGGTGTCGGCTCGCGCGACTACCCGCCCGATGTGGCGGAAAACCGGCGGCGGATGGCTGTGGCCCTCGGCATTGCCCCGGAAAACCTGCTGGTGCCGTATCAGGTGCATTCGCCCGATGCGATTGCGGTCAGCGGCCGCTGGGCAGAGGCAGAGCGCCCGCGCTGCGACGGCATTGCCACGGCGACGCGCGGCATTGGCCTCGGCGTCACCGGGGCCGATTGCGGCATGGTGCTGTTTGCCGATGCGGCGCAGGGCGTGATTGGGGCCTGCCATGCCGGCTGGAAGGGCGCGCTGACGGGGGTGCTGGAAGCGACGCTGGAGGCGATGCAGCGGCTGGGGGCGGAGCGTGGCTTGATCAAGGCTGTGCTGGGGCCGATGATTGCACAGGCGAGTTATGAGGTGGGCGCGGAATTTGTCGCGCGGTTTGTTGAGCAGGATGCCGGATATGCCCGGTTTTTTATCCCCTCGTTGAAGCCCGATTATGCGATGTTTGACCTGCCGGACTTTATCGGCATGCGCCTGCGGGCGGCGGGCGTAGGGGTCTTTGAGAACCTTGCGCTGGACACCTATGCCGACCCCGCCCGCTTCTTCAGCTACCGCCGCACCACACATCTGGGCGAGGCCGATTATGGGCGGCTGGTGGGAGCGATTGCGCTGGCGTGATGGGGCTGCAGGCTCATTTCGCCGCGATCATATCCCTCACCACCGGCAAAATCCCCTGCACCATCCGCTCCACGCCCGCCCGCGTCGGATGCAGCCCGTCGGGCAAGGTCATCCCCGGCACGCCGCTGACGCCTTTCAGGAAAAACGGATAGAGCGGCAGGTGGTATCTGGCAGACAGGGCCGGGTAGATGGCGTCAAATCTGGCTTGGTAGTCCGCGCCGTAATTGGAGGCGGAAACCATGCCGGCCAGCAACACCCTGATATTGCGCGCCTTCAGCCGCGTGATGATGGTGTCCAGCGCCTGCGCCGGAATTTTTGGATCTAGCCCGCGCAGCATGTCATTGGCACCCAGTTCCACAATCACAAGATCCGTCCCCTCCGGCACCGCCCAGTCCAGCCGCTCAAGCCCGCCGCTGGAGGTGTCGCCGGAGACGCCGGCATTGCTGACGGCGACGGAGAGGCCCTGCGCTTTCAGGGCTGTTTCCAGCACCACGGGGAAAGCCGCGTCAGGTGGCAGGAGATAGCCAGCGGTGAGGCTGTCTCCGAGGCAGACGATTTGCACCGGTTTGGATGCGGCGAGGGCGCTCCCGGCCAAAAAAACCGCCAGGGCCAATACCAGCCCTTGGATCAACCGGCGCGCCAGTCCATATAGGCTCGCGGACTGCCAGCGGGTGCCCGGCGGAAAAGTTTCAAAACGAGTTGTCATGATGGAGCCTGTCATTGTCCTGAAAAATGTCGATCTGAGCCTGGGGCGCGGGGCGGCCCGGGTGCATATATTGAAATCAATTTCGCTGGAAATAGGGCGGGGTGAGGCGGTGGGGCTGGTTGGACCGTCGGGCTCCGGCAAATCCACCCTGCTGATGACCATGGCCGGGCTGGAAAAGCCCGATTCCGGCGAGGTGATGGTGGACGGGGCAGCGCTGC
>JAYVYA010000487.1:0-3098 GCA_043784745.1 Hyphomicrobiales bacterium | reverse complement strand
CCAAGCTCGTTTTTCAGCACATTCATGATGGTGGCAAAAGTGCGCCCGCCATCGTGGCTTTCGAGGTTCTTGACATTTTCCAGCAAAAAAGCGGCGGGCCGGCGATGCGCGATGATCTTCGCGGTATCAAAAAACAGCGTGCCCTGGGTGTCGCACAAAAACCCGTGCGGGCGGCCCAAAGCATTCTTCTTGGACACGCCAGCAATTGAAAAGGGCTGGCAGGGAAAGCCGGCCAACAACAAATCATGCGCTGGAACTAATTCCGGGTTTTGCGCATACGGCCGAATGTCCCCGGCCAATGCGTGGTTGTCCGGGAAATTCAGGGCATAGGTTTTTTGAGAATACGCGTCCCATTCGGACGTAAACACACAGCGCCCGCCAATCCCTTCAAAGCCGATCCGCAGCCCGCCTATCCCCGCAAACAGGTCAATGAACCGGAAAGCCCTTGCCTCCGGCTTGCCATAAACCATCCTCTCGCCAATAGTTTGCTTGAGAACCCGCAAGTGCAACCTGTCCGCCGGGGTTGCGCCACTGTCATAGCGAAAAATGCTCCGCTCGGAGACTTCAAGCAGACTGGCCGCCTCGGCTGTGGAAAGCCCGGACTGTTCGCGCAACCGCAAAAATTCCGTTGGTTGTTGGCTGCGCATGGTTATCCTGATTCGTCACAGAGGGAATCTGGATGACAATCTGTCAGTTTTTATACCAGCGGGCAAGAGTATTTGTTCTTTTTTTGTTCCAAATTCAACAGTCTTTGTCACCTTCCCGCCCCCATCATCTCCAGCTTCGGCGAGGGGCGCAGCGTCACCCTTTGCACGGGGGTGACGCCTTCGCCTTTTGCCATGTCGAACCGCAGGTGCCGCAGCAGGGTTGCCAGCACGATAACCGCCTCATACATCGCAAAGCGCTGGCCGATGCAGATGCGCGGGCCGGCACCGAAGGGCAGGTAGGCGAAGCGGTCGATGGTTTCGCGGTTGCCGGGCAGGAAGCGTTCGGGGCGGAACAGGTCCGGGTCTTGCCACAGCAGGCGATGGCGGTGGATGACATAGGGAGAGATGATCACGGTCGATCCCGCCGGGATTTTTTTGCCCAGCACTTCATCCTCCGCCAAAGCTGCCCGCGTCAGGGTGGCAGCCGGGGGATACAGCCGCATCGCTTCCTCGATCACGGCGCGGATCATGGGCAGGCGCTCGGGCCATTCGGTCAGAGGTATGTCGTTGGCACCGTCGGCCTCTGCTTCCGCCTGCGCGCGGACTTCGGGGTGCTTGGACAATAAAAACAGCGTCCATTGCAGCGCATTGGCCGTGGTTTCATGGCCGGCACCAATGAAGGTGACGATATTGGCCCCGACTTCCGCCTCGCTCAGGCCCTTGCCGGTTTCGGGGTCGGCGGCGGCCAGCAGCAGGGTCAGCAAATCATGCGGGGCAGGCTTGCCGCTGGCAAGCAGGGCGCGGCGGGTGGCGATGATGCGCTTCACCTCCTCCTCAAAAAACGCAATGGCGGGACGGGCGAACCATTTGCCGACGCGCGGAATCCAGTCCGGCGCTTTCAGCATGTCGAGCGGGCTGATGCGTCCAAGGCTCTCGAAATAGGTGGTGAAGGCACCGGCAAATTTGGCCGGGCTGGTGTCAATGGCATTGGAAAACAGGGTTTGCGTCAAAATCTCGAAGGTGATGCGGGTCATTTCCGCTGTCATGTCGAACCGCACCGCCGCCCCGGAAGCCGGCAGCCGCGCGGCAAGACGGGCGGCCATGGCCTCCGCGCATTCCCGCATCGCGCCGGTAAAGGCCTCAACCGCACGCGGGGCAAACACCGGGGCAAGCGTTCGCCGGGTGCGCCGCCACGCCTCGCCCTCCGCCGTCAGCAGGCCCTCGCCAAGGCCCGGCTTGAGCACCCGGCGCTGCAGCTCGTCCTTGACGTAATTGGCGGCATTGTCGACCAGCACATGGCGGATGCCTGCGGGCGCGGAAATAACCGTAAGATGGCCGATGATGGTCTTGACCGAAATGACCGGCTGCTCAAAATTCCAGATGCCCCACGTCGCCACCGGATTGTCGCGCAGGCCCATGATCAGGCCCAGCGAACTGAGCGGTTTGGTCAAAGGCAGGGGTGCGGGCGGGCGATAGGGGCGGGCAAGGGCTGTGGCGGCGGACATTGGCAGCTCCCGGGCAGGCGGATGTTGCACCCTATATCATGGCGGAAGGCGTCCATGGCGATTGCGTCAAATTGTGACACGGGTCTCCGGCACTTCAATTTCATGCGGCGGCACGAGAATCAGGCTGCCAGTCTTGATATCGACCAGCGGCACCACGGCCCGCGTGAACGGGAACAGCAGCGTTTCGCCCCCGGCTGGCGGGGTAATTTCCAGAATGTCGCCCGCGCCAAAATTCAGCACGGCGCTAACCTTGCCCAGTTCAACCCCTTCCGCCGTGCGGGCAGCAAGGCCGATCAGGTCGGCGTGGTAAAATTCCTCCTCGCCTTCAGGCGGCAGGGCGGCGCGGGGCACCCACAATTCCAGTCCGGACAGGGCCTCTGCCGCCTCGCGACTGCCAACGCCCGCGAAAGTGGCCACCAGCATGTCCTGCTTCAGCACCCGCACCTGCGTCACCATCAGTTTGCGCCCGCTGGCGAGGTGCAGGGTGCCGTAATTGCCGATAGCGGCGGGATCGCCGGTATAGGATTTCACCCGCACCTGGCCGCGCACGCCATGGGACGCGCCGCATTTGCCGATGGCGATCAGCCCGTCTGCCGCCATCACAGCATGCTCGGCAGCACACGATCCGGCGGGCGGTGGCCATCCATGAAGGTTTTGACGTTGATGATCACCTTCTCGCCCATGTCCACCCGCCCCTCCTGCGTGGCCGAACCCATGTGGGGCAGCAAGGTCACCCGCCCGCTTTTGGCCAGAGCCACCAGCTTGGGGTTGACGGCCGGCTCATGCTCGAACACATCCAGCCCGGCACCGGCGATTTCGCCCGCTTCCAGCATCCGCGTCAGCGCATTCTCATCAATGATTTCCCCGCGCGCCGTATTGACCACAACGGCATGCGGGCGCAAATATTTCAGCCGCCGGGCTGACAGCAAATGGTAGGTGGCGGGCG
>JAYVYA010000486.1:0-4060 GCA_043784745.1 Hyphomicrobiales bacterium | reverse complement strand
ACATCCCCAGGAAATTGTTAACCATGTCGCGACAAGTCCCCGCCCGGTAACGAACGGCTAAGGATAACAGCCGTAAACCATGCTGGACGTGCAAGAGTTCCATTCAGGCAGGCGAGAGAGCGGATGCGTTTTACCAGTTCCACAAGTTGTCACCTGCTGCAGATGGCCCTTCTGGGTTCCGCCCTGCTGGGCCTTGCCGCCTGCCAGGAAGATGGCGGCCTCAGCAATGCCCGCGCGTACCGCCCGATTCCGGCGGCCACCCTGTCGCAGATGGAAGGCCTTGGCACCACCAAGACGGCCCCGATGCTGATCCGCACCTTCAAGAAGGAAGCGGAGTTCGAAATCTGGAAAATGAAGGCGGACGGGCGCTACGCGCTTTTGAAAACTTTTCCGATGTGCCGCTGGTCCGGCCAGCTCGGCCCAAAAACCCGCGAGGGGGACCGCCAGGTGCCGGAGGGTTTTTACAATATCACCCCGGGCCAGATGAACCCGAACTCGAATTATTACCTGTCGTTCAACGTTGGCTATCCCAATGCCTATGACCGCTCGCTCGGGCGCGGCGGCGGGCTGATCATGGTGCACGGGGCCTGCTCGTCGGCGGGCTGCTTCTCGATGACCGACGACCAGATTGCCGAAATCTATGCCATTGCCCGCGAATCATTCTCCGGCGGGCAAAAAATGATCCAGATGGAATCCCTGCCGTTCCGCATGACGGCTGAAAATCTCGCCAAGCACCGGCTGGACCCCAATATCGGCTTCTGGAAACAGCTGAAGGAAGGCTCCGACAATTTTGAAGTGTCGAAGCTGGAACCAAAGGTCGGCGTCTGCAACCGCCATTATGTCTTCAACGCCCAGTCCGCCAATTCATTGCAGCAGCTGGAAGCCAGCGCCATTTGCCCGCCGCTGAAAGAGGACGAGGAGATCAAGCGCGAGGTGGTGGCCAAGCAGGCCAGGGATAATGTTGCGGTGGCCGAGCTTGTCGCCAAGGGCGTCAAGCCGGTGCGCGTGCTCTATGCCGACGGCGGCCAGCACCCGATGTTCGCCGCCTTGCAGCAGGATGTCAGCCGCCCCGAGGCACTCGCCGCAACGCCGGTTGAAATTGCGCTGGGCGATGAACAGCTGAAGAAATCGCCAGCCGTGCACCTGGCCAGCGCCAAAACCGATGCGCTGGCGAGCGCCGCAGCCAGGCCGGTACCGATTGCCGCCAGTGGCACGGCGGTGGCTCGGCCTGTGGCTGCGGCACCCGCTGCGGCCCCTGCGCCGGACGCGACGACGATCATTGCCGGGTCTGTGCCCGAAACCGGCGCGGCTGCGCCGTTCTACAAGCGCTGGCTGGGGCTGGCCGCGCCGGAACCGGTGGCACCCGTGCCGCTTGAGGTGATTGAGCCGGCCTTGCGCCAGCCCGCCAACGTGCCGCTGCCGCCGCGCCGCCAGTCGGCTGGCGCGGCCCCCAGGCCGCAGGCTTCCGTGCAGAAACTCCAGGGTGCCTCGCCGCTGCTGGCCAGTGGCCTCATTAGCGGACTGGCCAAAGCCGATTAGGCCACCCGCCAGGTAAAGTCGCCCCTTGACGGGGGCAGCCTTGCCCGCTATCAATTGTGGGATGATCAATACATCCATTCTTGCAGTACGAAGCGCGCCAGAAACAGGACGGGGATAGCCCCGCTTTCCTGTCATTGGCGCGAACCCTGAAGGCCCCCACGAGGGCCTTTTTTATTGCCTGAATTTTGGAACAGACGGACCGGAGGCGTAACATGCAAAAGCTGATGACTGGCGCGGAAATGGTGGTTCAGGCCCTGAGAGATCAGGGGGTGGACACGCTGTTTGGCTATCCCGGCGGCGCGGTGCTGCCCATCTACGATGCCATCTTCCACCAGAACCATGTGCGCCATGTGCTGGTGCGGCACGAGCAGGGCGCGGCCCATGCGGCGGAGGGCTATGCCCGCTCGACCGGCAAGCCCGGCGTGCTGCTCGTCACCTCCGGCCCCGGCGCCACCAATGCCATTACCGGGCTGACCGATGCCCTGATGGATTCGATCCCGCTGGTCTGCATCACCGGCCAGGTGCCGACGCACCTGATTGGCTCCGATGCGTTTCAGGAATGCGACACGGTGGGCATCACCCGCCATTGCACCAAGCATAATTATCTGGTGCGCCGGATTGAGGATTTGCCGCGCATCCTGCACGAGGCGTTCTATGTTGCCTGCAATGGCCGCCCGGGGCCGGTGGTGATAGATATTCCCAAGGACGTGCAGTTTGCCACCGGCATTTATGCCGGCCCGCAAAACATCCAGCACAAAACCTACCGCCCGCAACTGGAGGGGGACAAGGCCAGGATTGCACAGGCGATGAAGCTGATGGCCGGGGCCAGGCGACCGGTATTCTATACTGGCGGCGGCGTTGTCAATTCTGGCCCGCGCGCCTCCGCCCTGCTGCGCGAACTGGCGGCGCTGACCGGCTTTCCGGTGACCTCGACGCTGATGGGGCTGGGGGCCTATCCCGCCTCCGGCAAGGCATGGCTCGGCATGCTGGGCATGCATGGCACGTTCGAGGCCAATAATGCCATGCATGACTGCGATGTGATGGTCGCCATTGGCGCGCGTTTTGATGACCGGATCACCGGACGGCTGGACGCCTTCTCGCCCGGCTCGAAGAAAATCCACATCGACATCGACCCCTCCTCGATCAACAAGAACGTCAAGGTCGATATCGGCATCATCGGCGATTGCGCCCATGTGCTGGAAGAGATGATCCGCCAGTGGAAAGACGGCGGCATGACCGCCAGCAAAACGGCGCTGCGGGCGTGGTGGACACAGATCGACATGTGGCGGGCGCGGAATTCCCTGGGGTTCAAGGGATCGGATACGGTCATCAAGCCGCAATATGCGGTGCAGCGGCTGTATGAGCTGACCAAGGATCGCGACACCTACATCACCACCGAGGTGGGCCAGCACCAGATGTGGGCGGCGCAGCACTATCGTTTCGAGGAGCCGAACCGCTGGATGACCTCCGGCGGGCTCGGTACCATGGGCTATGGCCTGCCCGCCGCCATTGGCGTGCAGATGGCGCATCCCAAGGCACTGGTGATCGACATTGCCGGGGAAGCCTCCATCCAGATGTGCATGCAGGAAATGTCGACCGCGCTGCAATATCGCCTGCCGGTGAAAATCTTTATCCTCAACAACGAATATATGGGCATGGTGCGCCAGTGGCAGGAGCTCCTGCATGGCGGGCGCTATTCGGAAAGCTATTCGGAAGCCCTGCCCGATTTTGTCAAACTGGCCGAAGCCTATGGCGGCCATGGCATCCGTTGCTCCGACCCGGCCAGGCTCGACGCGGCGATCATGGAAATGATCAATTCGCCGCTGCCGGTGATTTTCGATTGCCTCGTCGACAAGACGGAAAATTGCCTGCCGATGATCCCGTCAGGCAAAGCCCACAATGAGATGATCATGCCCGACTCGCTGGAAGATGTGGGATCGGTGATTGACGAGAAGGGCAAGATGCTGGTGTGAAAAAACCCTCTCCCGTTCTTTACGGGAGAGGGACGATGCAAAGCATTAGGGTGAGGGAAGCCTCGCTGCAATCGTTCGGACGCAAGGCCCTCATCCGCGCTTCGCGCACCTTCTCCCGCAAAGGGCGGGAGAAGGGCCTAGCCTCCAGGAAGTCTTCACATGAAAACACTTGGCCTCATCGGTGGCACATCGTGGGAATCCACCATCGATTACTACCGTCTACTCAACCAGGGTGTGCGTACCCGGGCGGGCGGCTATAGCTCCTGCCGTATTCTGCTGAGTTCCGTTGACTTCGCTGAGTTCGTCCCCTTTCTCCACGCCGGTGACTGGGCGGGGCTGGGTGCGCGGCTGGCAGCAGAAGCGCGGATGCTGGAGCAAGCGGGGGCGCAGGCCATCGTTTTGTGCACCAACACCATGCACAAGGTCGCGCCTGCCATCCAGGCTGCGACGTCCCTGCCATTCCTCGATATCCGCAATGCCTGCGGCCACGCCATTGTCGCCCAAGGCCTCAAGCGCCCGCTGCTGCTCAGCACCCGCTATGTGATGGA